>JAJZRT010000069.1 GCA_021802595.1 Pseudomonadota bacterium | reverse complement strand
CTCATGAGCCAGCCCGATACGGGTATCAGCAGGATCAGCAGGTACAGCAGGCCATGCACGATGGCGCTGGCGCGGCGCTGCCAGCCGGCCACGCTGTCGGGCAGCGCCGGCGGCTGGTGCGTCAGCCGCCATACCACGCGCAGTCCTGCCAGCATGAACACGGTGACGCCAATCCATTTGTGGTAGCTGAAGAGCTTGAGCTTCTCGGGCGACAAGGGCAGGTCGGCCATGTACAGGCCGAGCGGAAACGCCACGAAGATCAGCAGGGCCACCAGCCAGTGCAGCACAATGGCGGGGGTGGAATAACGCATAGCAGAAGTCATGCAATCTCCTATTTGAGGATGTGCAAGGTGGCAAATCGGCACTCGACCCGGCAGGGCAGCCAATGATGGGAAATCCTGCTCGTTTTCCACGCAATACGAAGGGCATCATACGCGGGATTCCGGTCTTTCAGCGACCTGCACTATGACGCCCACACCTCCCCGCAACGCCGCGCGTATTGCGACGGCGGTTGCCCGGTCTGCACGCGCGATATCGGCTTCTATGCGCCGGCGTGGTGCCGAATCCATACGTTGGGCCAGCCTGGCTTCATGGGATGACAGCGAACTGGGGGCGGATTTGAGTCGTGAAGCAGCTTATGCAAGCCTGCATGCGCGTGGCCCGGATGGTCGGCTGATGTCGGGTGCCCGCGCGTTTGCGGCGCTTTGGCGGGCACTGCCGGTGTTTCGCCTGGCCGGTCGCATCGCTGCGCAAACGGGCAGCGCCCATTTGCTGGAAGGATGCCTCCGGGGATTCCTGAAGATACGCCCGGTGTGGCGCCGGAATGCGACGGCGTGTCCGCTGCCGATCGACCGCGAAGTGCGTCAGGCCAGGGTTTGACCCAGCGCGCGGCGGCCATGGCCCGGCGCAGACGATAGGACGCATCTTCAAGGTGCCGCCTTTGCCTGCCCATATTGGCGCTGCATCAAGGCTGGCTGGACGCCCTGCCCGCCATCGACAAGATGGGCGAACCACAGGTTGGCGATTTTTTCCTGGACGCTGTTTTGCCCCTGGCGCGCCTGCAGGTTCTCGAAATCGAGCTCGAACAGCGGTTGATGCTGGTTGAAACAGGAAAACACGAATTTGGAAGGTTCGCCTGTGGCACTGTCCACATGCCTGCAGAGACACTGGGCGCACACTTCCTTCATCATGCATTGCATCGGACTGTTGACTGCTGCAATCGCGTTGAAGCCCGGTTTCAGATAGGGCTCGAGCCCGGCGCGCAGCGCTTTCCTGAAGGTGTCCATTGCCGCAGGATGGTCCGACAGGATGAGCTGGTCAGTCCGGCGCACCCATTCGGCAAAGGGCGCCTCCATCTCGCCGCAGGATTGCAGGAAGTCCGCCAGGCCGTGAACGAAGCAGGCATCCTGCTGCCGCCTGAGCTTGAGGGACGGCCCCTCGTCCAGCACCCAGATCGCCTGGTCCGTCAGGATCTCGATGACGCGCTGCACGGCGCGCGCCCGCTCGGCATTGCGAAAATGCCCGATGAACACCACGCGGTTACCCGCGGCGCGCCACATCGCAGCGCCATCTACCGTGCTGGTCACGGCCGAGTGCCCGCCCGCCACCGTCAGGGTCGCGTTTTCCGGGACCGGCAAACCGGTCCCCGTCGGTCCCATCAGCACCACCCGGTCACCCGGCTTGAGCGAGGATGCGATCCTGCTCGACACGCCCACCGTATTGATGAGCAGTTGCACCTCGCCACGGGCCTTGTCCACGTGCACGCCGTCGATGGCCATCCCTTCCATCGCCAGCGTCTGGCCCGCCACCTGCAGTGCATGCCGCTCGAAATTCTGCAGCCGGTACACCTGGCCCGGCAGCCAGTGCCGGGTCGCCTGCGGAGCCCGAACCGTCAGGCTGGTGAGATGCGGGGCGAGGCGCTCCACCGCCACCACCACCGGACGCAGAGCGATATCCAGCGCCGACGCGAATGCATCGAAAGCGCCCGGGCCCTGTTCAGCCAGCCGCGTAGAAACGTGACTCAGCAGCAGCTTCGTGATGTCGCGCGCCGCATGTTTGGCCGAAGCCATCGCCCGCACCACGCTGCCGTGGTACCAGGGGTGCGTATCGCCCACGAAGGAGACGCGCAGATCCCCCGCCTGGTATGACGTAAAGAAGCCGGGCTGCTGACCTTTGCAATGCCCATCCGCCGGCACCCGGACCATGTCCCCGTTTTCATCGATACGGTAGGACGCGAAATACTTGCCGTCCATCTCGAAGCTGCCCGGATGCTCGCGTTCATAGACGGTATTGGGGATGCTGCCGGCCGCGACCAGCACGGCGCGCGCCGGCAACGCAACAGTCTCGCCGCTTTCGCTGCTGACACAGCGGAGTTGCTGCACATGCCCGTGCGCGTCGAGCACCGCCTCCGCGGGTTCCAGACGCTCGGCGTAGTAGATCCCCTCCTCCAGCGCCTTGATGATCTCTTCGTGGTTGCGCAGGTAGGCGGGCGAATCGGACAGGGCGCGCCGGTAGACGACGGTCACGCCCCCCCAGGCGCGGATCAGCGGCGTGAAGTCGGGCAGTTCGCCCGACGCCTGCGCACGTTCGCGCTCTGCGCGAACGGCCCGGCCATGATCGAGAAACGCATCCAGCACGCCGCGCTCGTATTCGTCGAACAGGCCGTCATGGTCGCGCCCGACTGCCTCCCAGCGCGTCAGCACTTTTTCCACCTGGCGGATGTAGTAGGCCTGCACTTCGGTGGCGGTATCGATGGCGGTCAGCCCGCCGCCGATCACCACCGCCGGCAGGCGGACCTGCAGGTTGGCCAGGCTGTCGCGCTTGGCCGCGCCGGTGAGTTGCAGCGCCATCAGGAAATCGCTCGCCTGGCGCATGCCCCGCGCCATATTGTTGCGGACCGGCAGCACGGTAGGCCGCCCGGCCCCGGTCGCCAGGGTCACATGATCGAAGCCGAGATCCGGCATGTCCTCCAGCTTGATCGTCCCGCCCAGCCGGATGCCGCCAAAGACGCGGAACGCGGGCTGGCGCTCGAGCACCAGGCGGATCAGCGTCAGGAAATTCTTGTCCCAGCGCACCGTGATGCCATACTCGGCGACGCCGCCGAACCCGGACATGGTGCGCGTATCCAGCGGCTGATAGAGTTCGCTGACATTCTCCACCGGACGGGTCGGCCGTCCGTCGGCATCGAGCAGTTCCGCTGGCAAGGGTTCGATCTTGAGGCCATCCACGAGCACCACGCCGAACCCCTCCTGCAGCAAATGGTGGGCGAGGTTGAATCCAGCCGGCCCGGCCCCCACGCACAGCGTGTTGCGGCCGTTATAGGGGAGTCGGTAGGGCCGCGCACGGTTGAGCGGGTTCCACTGCGTCAGCAGGAAATAGAGCTCGAATCCCCAGCGCCACCCCAGCACATCGGTCAGGATGCGGGTTTCGATCTCGGGAATGTTCACCGCATCCTGCTTCTGGTAGATGCAGCTCTTCATGCAGTCGTTGCAGATGCGATGGCCGGTGGCCGGCAGCAGCGGATTGTCCAGCATGATCATCGCCAGCGCGCCGAGCGTGTAGCCGTCCCGTTTCAGGCTGTGCGCTTCCGAGATGCGCTCCTCGAGCGGACAGCCGTTGAGCGACACGTTCAGCGGGTTGGCGCGGAACCCCTCACCTTCCTTGGCCGGAAATCCCCGCGAGCAGAAATCGCCGGAATGCTCGTGGCAATAGACGCAGTAGTGCACCTGGTCCATGGTTGCGCGCAGACCCGGTCGGTTGTCGGTGAGATCGAACCCGTCGCGCCGGCGCAGGCCCAATGCGCCTTCCACACGGCCACCGCCGATACTATCGGCCACAGCAACCGGCACCAGCCTGAAGTAATCCGTCGCGCCCGGCAGCTTCAGGCTGACCCAGCCCGACGTGGCCGCACGCCCGGCCTCGGTGTGGCACGCCGCATGCAGCCATTCCTCGAGCAGCGCCAGATCGACCTCGTTGCCACGCTGCGACGCATCCGCCCAGAATCTCGCAATGCACCATTCGCGATCGTCATCCGGCGCCGTCGGGAGCAGTGCGTCGAGCTCGGCAAGTTCGCGTCCAGGCCCGCTCCGCTTCTTGCGGATGCGGCGTTTCACGAACTCGCTCTTGAACGCATGGATCGTCGCTTCCCGATCCTGCTGTGCGCGCAGGCTGTCGCGTGGCGCGCCGATCCCGAACGCCGCCACCAGAAAGTCCTCCATCTCGCGCGCGATCGCTATCAGCAGTCTCGACTCGTCCGGCCCGGCCAGTGCGCAGCCATTCCGGTAGTCGCGATAGCGGGCGTCCAGCAATGCGTCGCGCGCTGCGAGCCAGTCCTCGAACAACGCGTCCAGGACGGGGAGCCGCTCCGCCCGGTAAACATCCTCATAACGGAACCCATCGAGATCCAGTTTCAGGCTTGGCACCATTGCGCATCCTTTCCATGTAGGCAGTACATGTCATGACAAGTTGATCTGAACAAAAGGCCGGCGCCCCGGCCCTTTGTTCAGATCAACTCGGCCACCCCCTTCGGCCCGACCTCGATATCGAACCCGGCGAGGCCGCTGTCCTTGAGTTCGCCCCCCATGGCCTTGAGGCTTTCCTCGCTGATCAGATCGCGCAGCTGCTGCTTGATCTGAAGATACGCAGGACTGAGCGCCATATCGGGCGTACGCGGACGCGGCAGCGGAATGGGAATCTCGGCCTTGATCCGTCCCGGCCGGGCCGTCATCACATACACCCGGTCCGACAGGAAGATGCTCTCGTCGATGTCATGCGTGATGAACAGCACCGAAATGCGGAAGCGCTGCCACATGTTGGTCAGGATCTGCTGCATGACAACGCGGGTCTGGGCGTCGAGGGCACCGAAGGGCTCGTCCATCAGCAGCACCTGCGGGCTGGTCGCCAGCGCACGAACGATGCCGACGCGCTGCTTCATGCCGCCTGAAAGCTGGTCCGGGTAATGGTTCTCGAAGGCGAGTAGCCCGGCCAGACCGAGCAGCGTGCGCGACGCCCGTTCGCGGTGATTCGGGTCCATGCCCTGCTGCTTGAGACCGAACTCCACGTTCTTGCGAACCGTCAGCCAGGGGAAGAGCGAATACTGCTGAAACACCATGCCGCGATCGGCGCAGGGCTTGTCGGTCGGCTTGCCGTCCATGGTCACGCTGCCCTCGCTCGGCGCGACGAATCCGGCCACCACATTGAGCAGGGTCGATTTGCCGCAGCCCGAAGGGCCGATGATGGAGACGAACTCGCCGGGTTTCACCTCCATGGACACGTCGCTCACGGCTTCGACGGCCGCCGTTTTGCGGCCGAAGCGAACGCGCAGGTGATCGACCAGGATATGGCCGGTTTCGTTGGCCTTGTCCGCTGTATGGGTCATTATTTCTGTCCTCCATGCGTCGCGTTGGCCATCCATGGCATCAGCATGTTGCCGAGCAGGCGTATGCCGCCGCTGCACAGCAGTCCGAGCACACCGATCACGATCATGCCGATGACGATGTCGGCGTATTCGATCAGCGAGTAGGCCTCCCAGGTGAAATAGCCGATGCCATACTGGCCGGAGATCATTTCGGCCGCGATCAGCGACACCCAGGCCACCCCCATGCCGATCGCAAGACCGGTGAAGATGTGCGGCAGGGATGCGGGCAGGACGACCTGGCGCAGCAGTCCGATCTCGCTCGTTCCCAGGCAGCGCGCGGCGCGCAGCAGGACGGGGTCGACGCTCTTCACGCCGTGGATGGTATTGAGCAGGATGGGAAAGAACGAGCCCAGAAACGTGATGAACACGATGCTGGTCTCGTTGGTGGGCCATAGCATGATCGCCATCGGCACCCAGGCGATCGACGGAATCGGCCGCAGGGTTTCGAACAAGGGGAACAACAGGGCTTTTACTCCGCTGTACCGCCCGATCAGCAGGCCCAGTGCCACCCCGAATACGGTCGCGATGCCGAATCCCAGAAGGATCCGCCGCAGGCTGACGTACATGTTGCTGTAGAACTTTTCCCTGTGCATCAGTGTGGACGCGTTATCCAAGACCTCCCCGGGGCTGGGGATATTGGTGAAGCGCACGTAGAAATCCAGCTTGTATTTGGTGGCGAAATACCAGAAAGCCACGAACAATCCGAGCGACAAGGTCGTCGTCAGCAATTTGGGCAGGGCGCTCCGCAACCAGGCTGCAATGTGCCGGGCGGGTTTCTCGATCAACGCCGTGGGCGGAGGCGGTTTGTGGACCACGGCCTCGGGCTTGGGCGCCAGCGACAGGTTCGGCCCTTCCGTTGTGTCGGCGGCCGGGGTGGGCACGCGGTTCAGACTGGTTGCGGTTCGCATGATTTATCCTCCGACTTTCGCTGCGGCCAACACTTCCGTATAGGAAGCCACCCGGCCGCCACTCTTCGCTGCCCAGGCTTCGGCATTCTTCTTCAGCAGAAATGGCACGATCTCGGGCTTTTTCGGATTCTTCGTGTTGAGTGCGTAAAACGCCTTGTCCGCAAACAGCTTGATGCCGAACGTCTTGTCAAACACGTAGGCCACGTCGATTTTTTTGCCTTCCGACAGCGCTTTCCTGACCCCCGCGAGCGTGCAGCCGGGGGAGCTATAGGCAGTGATGCCACCGCCTTCGATCCATACCTCGCCGCCCTCACGCGGATTCTTGATCGGCTTCTTGCACAGGGGATCGGTGCCGCCAATCTCATAGCCGGCAAAACTCGCCTTCTGTTTGTCGTAGTCGAGGCCTTTTTCCTTGAATGCCTGCTTGATGTAGGTATCGTTGACCCAGGCATCGGCGTTGAAATCCTTCACCCGCCCCATACGCTGCAGCACGCCGTGATCGTATTTGACCGTCTCGATCCATTTCGGCTTGATGGTCGGATCCAGGGTATGCACGCCGCTGGGGCCGAGGAACATGTAAGCGACTTCTTTCTCAATCTTGGTCCATTCCTCGATTTTTGTCGCGGCCATGGCCGGGTTCTTGCGCACCCAGTCGTTCGCATCGAGCAGCGCCTTCAGGTAGGCCACCACGAATTCCGGGTACTTGTCGGCAAAATCCTTGCGCGCCACGATGCCGTGAAAAGTGGGAATCTTGGTTTCCACGCCATCGAAGATCTTGCGCGCGAAACCGCGGTAGGGCAGCAGCTCGGCAAAGGGGACGAAATCGGCGTGGGCATCCAGCTTGCGCTCCTGCAGGTTCGTGGTCCCCACCTCCGGGCTCTGGCTGGCGAGGTCCCAGTAATCGTCCTTCCATCCCCGGTCTTCCATGGCCTTGAGCAGCATGCCGTGGGCGGCGGAACCGAACGGCACAGACACCTTCTTGCCCTTCAGGTCCGACAACTGATAGTAGGGCGAATCCTTGTGCACGACCACGCCATTTCCGGCACCGTTGAGGTTGTATGCGATCAGCGCGATCAATTCGCTCCTCGTCTCGGGGCTGGCCTGGAAGGTCGCGCCATTCACCAGCAGCGGGTAGTCTCCCATCATGCCGATCTGCAGCTTGTTCGCCACCATGCCATTGGTCACCGGCGGGCCGGAGGTAAAGTTCTGCCAGTCGAGCTTGAAGTCGATGTCCTTGTATTTGGGCGTCTTCTTCAAATCGGCAAGATACTTGTCTAGAAGACCGAGCTTCTCGATCACGATGCCGGCGGTCACGGTGTTGGTCGTCGTGTTCTGGATGCCGATGCCGACGGTCACCGTTTCCGCATGGGCTGTCGCGCCAGCAAGTACGCCGATTAACGTCAATGCGGCGGCCATCTGCCAAGGTATTGAAATCCGGGAGGTGAAACTATGCATCTTTGCCATGTTGTGCTTTCCTTCCTGATCGATTGATTAAGGGTTCGCTTCGCCCGCTCTTCGGCGACATTCATTCGTTTCAGCAAGCTTTGTGCCATTCAAGCTTTGCGTTTTTTTGGCATCTCCGTCCGTCCCGGCGCCGCGCCAGGTCAATCTGGTGCGACGCCGCAGATCTCTGCACCAAACGCGCGCGCTACGCGGCCTCCACCATTTCCAGGTACTGGAACTTCCCTTTCGTATCGACCCACTCGTCCGCATCGGGCAGGGGTTCCGGCTTGTCCTTGATCAGCGGCCAGGTCTTCGTCAGCCTGGCATTGAGCGCCACGTAGCGCGCATACTCTTCAGGCAGCCTGGATTCATCGAAAATCGCACTGGCCGGGCACTCGTCGACGCACAGCGAGCAGTCGATGCACTCCTCTGGGTCGATCACCATGAAATTCGGCCCTTCGTGGAAGGCATCCACCGGGCAGACCGGGACGCAGTCTCCGTATTTGCACTTGATGCACGGCTCCGCAACAATGTAAGTCATGTTTGCTCCTCATTTCGAGAGTTGGGTCAGTGCGAGGCGGGCCAGCTTGCGCACGTCCGGATCGCTGTCGTCGAGCGCTTTCTCCAGTGCGGGGATGGCAGCCACTTCGCCCACCTCGCCCAGCGCAACGGCGGCTTCCTTGCGCAGATTGCTCATTTCATGGCCCAGCGCCTCGATCAAGGCCGGCAGCGCGCGCTTCGCCTTGAGCCGCCCCAGGCTGCGTGCAGCCTTGAGGCGGACCTGCCAGTAGGGATCGGCCATCGCGGCGATGAGGTCGTCGACCGCATCGGCGGCGAGCAGCTTGCCGAGTGTCGCCGCGGCCTCTTCGCGCACCTGCCAGGAGACGTCCATCAGCGCACGCTTCATGGCCGGCACCACCGCGTCGAGTTCGATGGCGAAACCGAGCGCGCCGACGGCGATGCGCCGCGCCTCCACATCGGGATCGCTGCCCGCAACGCGCGCAATGTGAGGCAGCGCATCGGGATTCTTCAGATAACCCAGTACGCCGAGCGCTGCACAACGAACACCGACATCGTCCGAAGCAAGTGCGGCCAGCGCGGGCGCAAAGGCCTCCGGACGACGCAGCTCGCGCAAGGCGCGAAACAGCGCAGCCTGCATGAAGGCATGTGATGCCGTTGACAGTGCTGCCAGCAGCCCGCCTCCCATCGCCACGTCCTTCAACTCGGATAGCGAGACGGATGCGGCTTCGCGCACTTCCATGCTGTCGTCGTCCAGTGCCCCGATCAGCCCCTCGACCACGTCCGCGGTCTCGTAGCCCTCGAGCAGACGTGCCGCTTCCGCGCGCACTTGTGCATTGGCATCCTTCAGCGCATCGAGCAGCAGCTGGTCGATGTCGTCCTCGTCGCTATCAAGCAGGGCCATGACCGCAATGCGACGCACTTCAGGATCGGCGTTCGCCAGGCAGCTGCGGATGTTGGCGGGATGTGTTGCTTGCAACATGCGGCTCTCCTCAACGCAACAGGTAAGGGATATCGACCCGGATCGCCTGGGTAGGACAATCCTTCTCGCATGGCAGGCAGTACCAGCATTCGTCGTAGCGCATGTAGGCCTTGCCCTTCGCCATATCGATGGCCAGCAGGTCCAGGGGGCAGGACTCGACGCAGACCGTGCAGCCCTTGTCGGCAATGCACGCTTCCTCGTTCACGATCACGGGCACGGATACCCGGTTCATAGTCATCGGCATGTAAATCTCCTTAGGCGGTGGCGGCCTGCTTGACGACGCGCAGGCGGTTGTAGGCATCCTTCTCCTCATCGTCGAGATCCACGATGTAGGGGTCGATGGGGCGCTTGAAGCAGGTCATTTCACCGGCGTCGTTCTTCTTCAGCTGGGCGTGGCAGAACCAGTCCGCATCGTTCTTTTCCGGATGCTCGACGCGGTAGTGATACAGCCCCCAGCGCGACTCGGTGCGGTAGAGGGAGGCACGGGCCGCCATCTCGGCGCAGTCGCGGATGAAGTGAACTTCCATGGCGCGCATCAACTCGTGCGGAGTCGTGGCCGACATATAGGGCAGGTCGGCGCCGATTTCGGCGAAGCGGTCGAGGCCGATCTCCATTTTCTTGGTCACCTTGGGGGGCTGCAGGTAATCGTTCACGAAGCGGCGCAGCTTGTATTCGACCTGGCTCGGCGGCAGGCCATCGGGATTCGACAGCGGGGCCAGCACGCGCTTGCGCTCGGCCTCGATCTGCGCGGTATCGACCGCAGGCAGCGCGTGCGTCATGGCATAGTCGGCCGCGCTCTCGCCGGCGAACTTGCCGTACACGAACGCGCCCAGCATGTAGTTGTGCGGCACGCAGGCCAGGTCGCCCGCCGCGTAGAGGCCCGGCACGGTGGTCGCCGCATGCTCGTCCACCCACACGCCGGAGGCGGAGTGCCCGCTGCACAGGCCGATCTCCGAGATGTGCATCTCGACCATGCCCTGGCGATAGTTAAGGTGACGACCTTCGTGGAAGCGCCCACGGCTCGGGCGTTCGTTGGTGTGGAGGATCTGCTCGATGGTGCTGATCGTCTCTTCCGCCAGGTGGTCCATCTTGAGGAAGACCGGGCCGTTGCCGCCCTCGAGTTCCTTGTAGAACTCCATCATCATCTGGCCGCTCCAGTAGTCGCACTCGATGAAGCGCTCGCCCTTGGCGTTCGAGGTGTAGCCGCCAAACGGCCCCGTGACGTAGGCGCACGACGGTCCGTTGTAGTCCTTGATCAGCGGGTTGATCTGGTAGCACTCGATGCCGGACAGTTCCGCACCGGCGTGGTAGGCCAGTGCATAGCCATCGCCCGCATTGGTCGGATTCTCGTAGGTGCCGAACAGATAGCCCGAGGACGGCAGCCCCAGCCGGCCGGCCGCGCCGGTGCACAGGATCACCGACTTGGCACGGATCACGCCGAAGGTGCCTTCGCGGGTGTCGAGCACCATCGCGCCGGCAATGGCACCATGGGCGTCCAGCAGCAGCCGGGTCGCCATGTAGCGGTTGGTGATGTCGACGCGCGCCTTCTTGAGCTGGCGATACAGCACCTTCTTCATGTGGTGCCCTTCCGGCATCGGCAGCACGTAGGTGCCGATGTGGTGCACCTTCTTCACCGCATAGTCGCCGGTTTCATCCTTCTCGAACTTCACGCCCCAGCGATCGAGCTGGTTGATCATGTTGAAGCTCTCCTGCGCGTAGGCCATCACCGTTTTCTGGTTGACGATGCCGTCATTGG
>JAJZRT010000068.1:2913-11039 GCA_021802595.1 Pseudomonadota bacterium | reverse complement strand
CCTGACCAAATGGTGGGTGTCGTCCACGCTCGACTACCAGGAAGCCATCCCGGTACTGCCGTTCTTTTCGCTGGTGCGGGTGCACAACACCGGCGCGGCATTCAGCTTCCTGGCCAACGCGGGCGGCTGGCAACGCTGGTTCTTCGTTGCGGTGGGCGTCATCGCCACCGTGATCATCGTCCGCCTGCTGAAAAGCCATGCGCACGAGTCGCGCCTGGCCTTTGCGCTGGCGCTGGTGCTCGGTGGCGCCCTCGGCAACGCGATCGACCGCGTGGTGCTCGGCCATGTGGTGGACTTCCTGTATTTCCACTACAAAAGTTTCGCCTGGCCGGCCTTCAACGTCGCAGACTCCGCCATCACCGTCGGCGCCGCCCTGCTGATCTGGGACAGTCTGCACGGCAAGCACGCCACCAGCAAGCCATGAATGCACCTGCCGTCGCCGCAGGCGATACGCTGCAACTGCGCTATGCCCTGCGCCCGCGCGGTGGCGACGACATCGTGTCCAACTTCGATGACGCCGAACCCGAAACCGTGACGCTCGGCGACGGCACCCTGGCGCCGTCGCTGGAGCAGTGGCTGATCGATCTCGTTCCCGGCGAACGCCACGTATTCCTGCTCGAACCTTGGCAGGCCTTTGGCTTGAGCCAGCCCGAGCTGATCCAGACGCTGCCGAATGCCGACCTGCCAACCGACCTGGAATTAGCGGTCGACCAGCTGGTCGAATTTTCCATGCCCAATGGCCAGACGCTGGCCGGCCGCATCCTGGAAATCGGCGGCGACGCGGTGAAGGTCGACTTCAACCATCCGCTCGCCGACCTATCGATCGAATTTGAAGTGGAAATCGACCGCATCCTGTGACACTGGAACGCCCATGACCCCCACCATCCTGCTTGCCAACCCGCGCGGCTTCTGTGCCGGCGTCGATCGCGCCATCGCCATCGTCGAGCGTGCCCTGGAAAAATTCGGCGCACCGATCTACGTGCGCCACGAAGTCGTGCACAACACCTTCGTCGTCAATGACCTCAAGGCCAAGGGCGCGATCTTCGTCGAGGAACTGGCCGAAGTGCCCACCGGCGCCACCGTCATCTTCAGCGCGCACGGCGTGTCGCAGGCCGTGCGCCTGGAGGCCGAGGCACGTGGGCTGAACGTGTTCGACGCCACCTGCCCGCTGGTCACCAAGGTCCACGTCGAAGTCAGCAGGATGCGCGACAAGGGTTTCGAGATCGTGATGATCGGCCACAAGGGGCACCCCGAAGTCGAAGGCACCCTGGGCCAGTCGAACGGCGGCATGTACCTGGTCGAAACGCCGGAGGACGTCGCCGCGCTGTGCGTCAGCGATCCCGGCAAACTCGCCTACGTCACCCAGACCACACTGTCGGTCGACGACGCCGCGCGCGTGGTCGAGGCCCTGCGCGCGCGCTTCCCGAATATCGCCGGCCCGAAAAAGGACGACATCTGCTACGCCACACAGAACCGCCAGGACGCCGTCAAGAAACTTGCCGCGGAAAGCGACGTGGTGATCGTGGTGGGGTCGCCGACCAGTTCGAATTCGAACCGCCTGAGGGAAGTGGCCGAAAACCTGGGCGTGCCCGCCTACATGGTCGACAACGCCGGCGAAATCGACCCGCAGTGGGTGGAGGGCAAGCAGCATGTCGGCGTGACGGCCGGCGCTTCCGCCCCCGAGGTGCTGGTACAGGACGTCATCGCATGTCTGACCCGATCCGGGGCAGGACAGGTTACTCACTTGAAGGGCGCTGAAGAAAACGTGGGGTTCCCGCTGCCAAAAGGCCTGGCTGACACCACAGAAACCGCCCACAAGAATCGCTGATGCCATGCATGCCGGCATGCATGCGGCTTAATCGTTTCTTGCATCGCGGATTGAGAAGATAGGGCGGCCGGTATACTGGAGCCGCAGTTTGCTGGTAATTGAGATTCCTTGAGGGAAGAACTGAACAAGTTGATTCCGCTCATGGTTCGACAAGCTCACCACGAACGGAATCAACAACTTGCCGTTCGTCCTGAGCTTGTCGAAGGACTTGTTCAGCAATTCCTGAGGAAGCCCAGGTCTGGCATGAGAATTGCTGGATAAACGCAGGCCATTTGGCGACAAGCCGGTTCGCATCTTGGCTGCTTAACGATAAATCAATTCCAAGCTGGAGAACCTCATCATGCGCAAACTCTTAGGATTCCTTCTGGCCGCGACCGCACTTCCCGTTCTCGCGTTTAACAAAATTGCTGTCACGCCCGCGCCCATCCCGGAACCGGGCGCCCTTTGGCTTTTGGGAATCGGCGCCGCTGCAGGACTACTGGTCAGGGCCAGAAATCGCAACAACAAAAAGAAGTAATCGGCGGCCCTCACGCCTGCGCCGGGCACGGGACAGCTCAGTTCTTCCAGCAGTCTGTCAGACTACCGGTTCCCGATTCGGTCCGGTTGCCTGTCTGGTCAACCGTCAGCGTCCCGCACAGCGGGTCGTTAAATGTTCCGGTTGGCGTTGCCTGTATGGTATAGGTCGTCGCAGTCAAGTTTGCGACCGGCAGGGTGATGTTGTAATCTGCCGTTCCGCTCTTAGGGGATTGGTTCGCAGACAACACCGCGCCGGTATACGTGCCATTCGTCGTGAAGTAGCGCTCGAGAAACTGCGCATCTTCCGTCATGATTGCCTGCGCATCGCCACGTTTGCTCCGTCGCACATAATCCTGGTAGTTCGGGTACGCAATGGCTGCCAGGATGCCGATGATGGCCACCACGATCATCAACTCGATCAGAGTGACCCCCGAATGGAATTTGAAGTTTTGGATCGGTTTCATCACGGCTCGCTCCCGGATCATCGTCTCTGCACACTCATCGATGTCAGCAAGGCAGGCTGGTGCGCGCCTTGCGACACGGTCTGAAACTGTACCGTTTCGCCGCTGCGCACATCACTGATCGTGCTGCGCTTTCCATTCACCATGACGATGGTCGTCAGCGGGTTGTACGCATAGGTCACGCCGCCAATCACGAGCTTGCTGGCACCGGCATAAATCGCCTCGAGCTTGCCGCTTTGCCGCACCTGGCTCGGTGTGGACGCCGCGGCGCGGCTGTCCGCGCCTGTGCCGGCGTCAACCCGGGTCATGGCATACGTCTCGCCGTTGAACAACATGGCCGGCAAAACCAGTATCGCTGCTATCCGTTTCATCATCGCCCCTTATTGGAAAATCTGCCGCCAGCTTGCACGGTTTGTTGGCGGAGGCAGGTTGTTCAACACGTTTTGAAGTGACGAATTCGTCGTTGTGTTTTTCTTGCTCATGCTGAGCCACTTGTTCATCGATCCTCCACCCGGGCCACCAGGATTCTTTTGCAGGCGCACCGCGCTGGGAATCGCGGACGTCTGAATTCCCGATGCGTAGGCTCCAGCGGTGCCGAGATTGTCGTTCGAGTCGACCACGCCGTCGCCGTTCACGTCAAACGTGGGGCCACCCAAGGCCGCACCGGTCACCGCATCGAGCTCCAACAGCCAGCCCGTTCCTCCCCCGCACGACGCGGCGTTTGGAATCAGGGTGGTGAACAGAATGCGGCCGGAATACAAAGAAGGGTCGCTCACAACCCGTTCGCCCGACACGTTGAGGTCCATATACCAGCCGCGCATCGTTCCGCTCGGGACCAGTCCGTCCCACGCTACCGAATTGCTGCTTGTCGAGCGATACACGGTAGTGACAGCCGGTGTCCCTGTGGTAATGGTTGTATTGGTGGTAATGGTTTGTGGCTGCAATACGCTCCGTCCGGATATGGTGGAGGGCGACAAAGCCTTGTCCCATATGGAATAGAACGTCTGGGTACCGGTCGTCGAGACATCGCCGTTTTCGAGATACTTGCCCGTCCCGAAATACAACTGGTAGCCATCCCCGCTGAAGAAACGGCTCACCTCGACCGCGCTGGTGATCGGCTGAGGGTTGTTGCTGGCATCCTTGGCGGTAAACAGCGGCAGCGGCGAGGGCCCCGTGCCGAAGGGAACGCCCCAGCCGCTGGCCGTGGAGGCACATGCCCCCTGGGGGTTCGCATTGCAGAGGTCGAACTTCCACATATTGCCAAGCAAATCGCCGGCATACGCATAGTCCACCGTACCGTCTCCATTGGCGTCGACAAGCGTAGGCGTGGCCAACGCATTCGGCGTCGCGGCCGATCCGGTGTTGGTGGAAATTTTCTTGATCAGCGTCCCGGTTTCGATGTCCACGATATACAGGTAGGCGTAGCCGGTGGTGCTGGCGCTGCCGTCCGCCTCGCTATTGTTGTAGCCATTGCTGAATACTGCGGCCCACTGTCCCGTATTGAGCTTCACGATGCTCGGCTGGCCATAGACATAACCGAGATCGGCATCGCTGTATTCCCACTTCACGATCGAACTGGCATTGGCTTCGCTGAAGGTGCTTGGATTGGTCACGTCCAGCGCATACAGACCCTGCCCGCCGGCACCCAAACTTGCGACGAGCGTGGTGTGCCAGGCGCCCGCATAGAACGTATCGACAACCGTCGGCGAGCCATCGACGTAGTAGCGGTGGCTGTAGTTGGGCGACGTCAACTGGGCCAGATTCGGGTAAATCTTGCTGGGTACATAGGCCAGCTTTTCCTGCCCAGTTGCAGCATCGAACGCATGCAGCATCCCGTCGTTGGCGCCCACATAGATCATCGGTGTGCGGCTGGAATACGTGGACCGGAAGGCGTAGTAGCTCGCCGCCTCGAGATTGTCCGGATAGTTGAATGCGGGCGCCCCCACATAAGAGGGGGCCGAGTTGACGATGTCACCCAGCGCACTAGAACGCGAACGGAAACCGTTGATCCCGGTTTGCCCACGCAGGAAGTTCAGCCGGTTCGCCCCGGTGTCGCTCGTATTGGTGGCATCGAGGGCCGGATTGCTCGTCAGCGCCGTCGTCTGGCTGGTATCGAGTTCGCTCGATGTCGGGCTGGCCGGGTTGACCGGCCAGCGGAAGGGGATGCCGCTCGCCGTGCTGGGCTTGTAGGTGATGATGTTGCGGCCGGTGCCATAGTTCTGACCGTTGAGCACCGTGCCCGCCTGCCACGCGACCGTGGTGACAGCGCCCGTGCCGGAGTTGGTATTGTAGGCGATCATGTCACCCGACCAGTCGGACGAGTTGAACTGACCCTGGTAGATTATCCCGCCGGCCGTGACCGAGCCGGATGTCATCGCCACGGCGGCCGCCGCACCCGATTGCGCAATGATGCTGCTGAAAATGGTGCTGAACGTCGAATTCAGCGAAGTCAGGCTGTTGGCGTACGAAGCCGTGGTGGTGCCGCCAGCCGCCGCCATTTGATCGAGCGGATTGGGCGGATTGTTGACGAAGTAATTGTTCGTGAACTCGGGCAGCGCGAAACCGATGACATAGGTTTTGACAGGACGCGAGCCGCTGTTCAGGTTGGTCACCGCGGCCACTGCGTTCGCCACCTCGGTCGGCGCATACGGTTGGCCTGGCTGATACTGCGAGGTGACGCTGCCGCCGGTGGCGGTCACGCTGGGCAGCCCGTTCGTCAGAAACACCACGAAGTCCTTGTTGCATGAGCTAGGGGGTGCCGACTGCGGCCCGCCTTGCGACGATCCAAAATTCGTCGTGGCGCCGTCGAAGTAATCCTTGGCCGTCATGAACGTTCCCGTAATGGGCGTCAGGCCCGCATTGATCAGGGGCGCGTTGGGATTGTTCCAGGTATTGCCGCCCGAAATATTGGTCGGGTTGTCGTTCCATGTACCCGAACCGCTACGGGTAGGTACAACCTCGGTCGCCAGCTTGAGGTTGAGTTTCGCGGCTTGCGTCGTGTCCAGATTCGCGATCGGCACATGCAGATAGCCCTTGCCGGGGCTGCCATTGGAGAACCAGGTCGGCCCGGAATCGGTCGATGCGAGCCTTTGGCCAAAGTCATCGATCGCCTGCGCATAGTCGCTATCGGTCGGTCCAAACGTCCCGTTGAACTGGAATGAACCGTAGCCGGCACCCGAAGCGCCGGGCGCCGCATCCGAAGTGCCCGTCTTGGTGCCATAGCACGCATAGCTTGTATGGTCGCCGGGAAAGGTAGCATAGCTGCTCGATCCATTGGTGGCGGAATAGCAGAAGATGTTGCCTGCCGGGTTTCCGGAGTAATAAGGAAGATTGACGTTGTAATAGATACAGTCAACCTTGGTCCCGCTCGACGTCGTGCACGTTCCCGCAGCGTTCGGACTGGTTGGATTCGGGATCTTGTACTTTTTGTGGGTTGCGCTGTCTCGCGCTCCCGTCCACGCCGGGTCGTAGTTGGCCGGATCGTAGCTGGCGTCGTACGGGCTTTGATTCAGCCAATCATGCGCCACGTTGCTTTGCTGATAGGCCATCAGGCCCATGTTGATCTGGCCGGTGTATTTCGTCACCAGGCTGCGGGCGGCCGTGCGGGCAATTTCCGATTTGCTGGTCGGGTCGGCGCTCCCCACGGCCAGGCCGGTGGGATCTTCATCCATGGCGTTGGAATTGCCGAAAATCAGCAATACGTTGGCTTTCAATCCTGAGACGAACAACGGCACCTGGCTCAGGCCCAGCAATGCGCCACTGGCCACGCCGGAACTGCTTGCCCCGAGGGCTGCCGCCAGTGCCAGAACGAGAGGTTTGCGGATGAAGATCGTCATGGGATGCTCCCTACGTTTCAATAGGTAACCGTAGCTTGTACGGTGGCCTGGGTTTGTCCTGTAATGCCCCATCCGCGCGCAGTGATACGGTAGGGAATCAACTGAGCGCCTGAGGTGATCCCCTTTCCGATCATCCCGCTGGATCCAAAAGCCGGAACGGTATCGGGAATCAGCTCGATGATGTAGCGGGGCTGGTTGGGTAGCGGTGTGGGGGTACTGTTATTGTCGAAGGTGAGGTTCACCCCCGTGTAGGCCTTCGTCTTGGACGAGCCCCAATCATTGTTGGCGGTAATAGTCGTCCAGACCGGCGTAACGGGGTCGTTCAGGCACAAGCCGTTCGCGCACCCTGCCGCAAAAGCGGATGCGGGTGACAGGGTAGGAAGACTCTTCATGGCATCGCGTATGCCGGCCTCGGCCGCCTCGAAGGCCACGTCCTGGTCGCGCGCATTGCCCGCCATGCGCTCTTCGAGCGACGTGGATTTGATGGCCGACAGGGAAATCAGGGTCAGCACGACGAGGAAAATCAGCCCGGTGATCAGTGCCGCGCCGTGCTGGGAAGTGGGAGTTGGGGTAGGCATGGTCTTCATCGCTCACATGGGCGGCAGGCGGTTGCGCACGCCCACGGTGGCCGAATACACTTGATAAAGCCTGCGGTCGGGCGCGGCGAATATGCCGGTGCTACCGTTGTCGAACGTGACGGACTGGGTCGACGTTGAAAGGTTGTCATCGGGGCTGCGCATCAGAAGGCTCACCTTGACGCTCACCACCTGGGCCCAGTTTCCAGGCGTGTAACTGTAGCTGTCGACCGCGCCGTCGCCGTTGGTATCGAGGCCATACTTGAACTGCAAGTCCTGTACGTTCTCGACCAGTTCCTCGGGATTGCCATCCAGCCCCACTCGATAGAGTGACGGAGGGGGGTTGGGACGTGTCGATGTGGCTGTGGGCGTCCCGATAAAATACGTGTACTGGTTGATCCGCATGACGAAGGCGTCTTTTCCATAGGTACCCACACGGTTGCCGGTATTGCTGCTGCTCGAATGGGCAATCGTAACCGTCGTGCCGCCGTTCGATACCGAGGTTGCCTTGAACACATCGGCATTCACGCAATTGGTGACCACCAGCACCTCGCCTGCCTGGAAGCCATCCGGGTTGCCATTGATCTGCACGTTGGCGTTCTGGGGCGCAAGATTGCCTGTCAGGTTGATGCCACCGCTGAACGCGCCCATGACCGACAAGACGTCCGTGTTCGCCAGCCGTGTAATCGTGGTCGGATTCGTCCAGCCCGTGCCGCTGTTGTAGCCGATCAGGGCGTTGCCGATGGTCATCGCCGGAACGGGCGGATTGGCGATGGTTTTCACCGTTATGGAGGCCATGTTCCCGCACCCGACATACCCGGCCATGCGGATGTCGCGGCTCATCATATCGAGGGCATAACGCGCGTTTTCCTGCATGCGCGAGAGGTTGTCGGTCGTCCGGAATGCGCCG
>JAJZRT010000068.1:0-2903 GCA_021802595.1 Pseudomonadota bacterium | reverse complement strand
CCGATATACAAGTAGCCGATTCCGCCCAGCAGAACCAGGCCGAGCGTCATGGCGATCATCAGCTCGACGAGGCCGAATCCGGAGTGTCCACGCGGCAATATCGAAACGGGCTTCATAGTTGCGTTTCCACCTTAAAACTTTTGACCGTCTGGTTTGCGCTGTCTTGAAGACCTCGGCTGTCGTTCCACTGGATCACAATGGTTGCTACCCGCGTGCCCGTGTTGATCGCGATCGAACCAGTGCCGGCGGGAAGTGCGCAGGCAAGCTGGTTTTTCCAGACGGCGATGTCCTGCGCCGGAGTCCCCGTTGTCGAGGTCGCGGCCGGTGAGCAGTTGGCTGCCGCCGCCATCGCCGTAACGTAGCTACCGGCCACTGCGTTTGCGCGGTTGGCACGCATGCGGTCGATGATGTCATAGGCCACCCAGGTGGCCTGGGTGCGATGGCTGGCGCTGAGGTTGTTGCGCATGCTGGATGTCATCAGCCCGGCCAGCCCGAGCAGGCCGATGGCCATCACCAGCATGGCAACCAATATTTCGAGCAGGGTGAATCCCGACTGTTTCATGGGCGTCCTCATGGGCAGGCAACGGCAGAAACGCGCGTTCTTCCGGTTCGTTCGATCTGGATGGCACGCCCCTGGACAATGGCAGGGGCGGGGGGGCAGAGCGTGAGCGTGGTGGTCGCCGCGGTGGCTGTAGTGGGTATGGTCGTGCGGCCGTCGTAGGTAAAGGTGATCGTGTTGGCCACATCCGCGCCGGGGCTCAGCGTGCTGGCCCCGCCCAACGGCTGTTGAACCCGAATGGTGGTGCCAGCGGCGTCCGCGACGATCCAGCCTTGCGTCCAAATGCCGGCGCCGTTGCAACTGCTGCCGGCACACACCCTCACGTTCGCCGAGCGCTTGACCGCCTCGCTGCGGGCCATGTTGAGTGCGGTGATCAGGTCGTTCGCCTGGGTCGCCATGCGGTTGTTCATCATGAACGTCTGAAAATTCGGGACGGCGACAGTCAACAGAATAGCCGCCACGGCCAGCGTGACGAGCAGTTCGATCAGGGTAAAGCCGCGCATTGTGTCCGGGGCATCTGTCATGGTGTTCAGGTTCTCGTTTCACGATGCCACCTTAAAAAGCGGGGGCAGCGATGTCCAGTTCTGCAAGACGAATGGCGGGATTGGGTTTACGAACGGCCAAGCCCGACCGGCACTGTGTTTCAGAAATCCACAATGCTTAACGTCACGAACGGGAGCAACTTGAGCAGCAGGGTGATCAGCAACTGCCGGAGAAGAGGCGTGGACGCCCCATGTTATTGATAATGATGTCGCGTCGATTGCCCGACACGCAGATCTGGATCGTGCCATTGGGCAAAGTTAGCCCCCGGCTTCCGCCATTTGGGAGATAACTGACGTAGCGGCTGTAGTTGACACCGGTGGTTATGATCGCCGCTGAATGGACGGTGTCCTGCACCCTCAACATCACATCCCCCGTATCGATCACTCCGGGCGTCCCGTCATCTACAAACACCAGCCAGCCCTCATGCCAGTTGGCCGTGGCATCGCAAGCCGGCATGGGGGTTCCCGCATTACCCGTCTTGCATACCGTGACGCGGGTGCCCCGCTTGACCGCCTCGGATCGCGCCAGATGCAGTGCCGTCACCAGATCGTTTGTCACGGTCGCGAGCCTGCCGGCATTCACCAGAAAGGCGTAGCCTGGAACGGCAATCGCCAATAAAATCGACCCCACCGCCAGCACAACCAGCAGTTCCACCAGTGTGAATCCACGCCGTCCCATTGCCTCCTCCCTCGCTTTTTTATGTGGCGAAGCCAGCTTGCCACGCTGCGGGAGGCGCATCTATACAACTTTAGTCGTAGATCCAGCCCATGCGTGAACCCGACAATTCGGGCTCAAAGCCGTCCGTCATCGTCCTGGGCGCGGGGGTTTCCGGCCTCAGCGCGGCGCTGGCCTTGCTGAGGCGCGGCCATGGCGTCACGCTGCTGGAACGCGGGGAAGTCGGCGCCGAATCGTCGTGGGCGGGCGGCGGGATTCTGTCGCCGCTGCTGCCGTGGGATTACCCCGATGCGCTCTCCGGACTGGCGCTGCGTTCGATGGCCGGCTATGCCGGCTGGGTGGCGGGCATCGAGGCGCTGAGCGGGCGCAGCGCCGAATACTGGCGCTGCGGGATGGAAGTGCTGGGCGAATCTCGCCCCGACAGCGCACTCGCCTGGTGCACGGCACACGGCCTGGCGGCGCAGCGCAGGCCCTCACCGGAGGGTGACAGCCTCTGGCTGCCCGGCATTGCGCAGGTGCGCAACCCACGCCTGGTGGCCGCCTTGCGCGAAGCGGTCGTGCGGCTGGGCGGGACCATCCAACTACACAGTACGGTCGAATCGGTCGTCGCCGAGGCAGGCCACCTGATGGCGGTGCATACCGCGCAGTACACCTACCGGGCCGACCGGTTCGTCGTGGCCACCGGGGCATGGTCGGGCTTGATGCTCCCCGGGCTGGCCGGCGTCCCGAACATCCGTCCGATCCGCGGCCAGATGCTGCTGTTCAAACAGACGCCCGGCATGCTCGATACGATCCTGTACCGCAAGGGCCTGTATCTGATCCCGCGCCGCGACGGGCATGTTCTGGTGGGCAGCACGCTGGAAGACGCCGGCTTCGACAAGGCGACCGACGCTGCCACGCGCCAGCGCCTGCACGGTGAGGCCGCCGAATTGCTGCCGGCGCTGGCCGGCCTCGAGCCGGTGCAGCACTGGGCCGGACTGCGCCCCGGTTCGCCCGACAACATTCCGGTCATCGACCGGCATCCCGATTTCGACAACGTATTCGTCAACGTCGGGCACTACCGCTACGGCGTCCTGTTGGCTCACGAGTCGGAAAAACAGATTGTCGTCATGATCAATGGCAAAAC
>JAJZRT010000067.1 GCA_021802595.1 Pseudomonadota bacterium | reverse complement strand
GTTATCGCGGCGGTCGACTGCGACCGGCGGCACCGCGCGGGCGAGGCCTTCGCCGTTCTGCGCGATGTCGAGCCGTTCATAAGCCTTCGCGAGGATGAAGAACGCTTCGGTCGGCAGGAACAGTTCGGTCGGCGGCAGCAGCGGGCGGTCCCTGTCGCCCGACAGCAGGCGGTGGCGGCCCTGCGCGTCGGCCCAGAAGGCCTGGCCGGCGAGGTCAAGGGCGCCGTGGGCGACCAGTCGGCTGTGCTTCGGTAGATAGTCGAACAGCGTGGCGGTTTCTTCGAAGAACAGCGGCAGGTAGTACTCGATGCCGGCCGGCGCGAGGCCGTTGCTGACGTCCTTGTATAGTTTCGATTTCGAGGGGTCGCCCTCGAAGCGCTCGCGGAAATTCTGGCGGAAGCGGGTGATGCCGGCCTCGTCGAGAGGGAATTCGCGCGCGGGCAGGAGGCGCACTTCGTTGACCGGGTAGATGCTGCGCTGGGTGTCGACGTCGAATGCGCGCAGCGTCTCGATTTCGTTGTCGAACAGGTCGATGCGGTAGGGCAGGGCGCTGCCCATGGGGAAAAGATCAATGAGACCGCCGCGGATCGAGAACTCGCCCGGCGCGAAGACCTGGTTCACGTGGGTGTAGCCGCCCAGCGCCATCTGCGCGCGGAAGGCCGGTTCGTCGAGCATGTCCTTCTGTTTCAGGAAGAAGGTGTGGGCGGCGAGGAAGGCCGGCGGCGCCAGCCGGTACAGGGCGGTCGACAGCGCGACCACGGCGACGTCGAACTCGCCGCGCGAGATCTGGTACAGCGTCGCCAGCCGTTCCGAGATCAGGTCGGGGTGCGGCGAGAACGCGTCGTAGGGCAGGGTTTCCCAATCCGGGAAGGCGCAGACCCGCAGTTCAGGATCGAACCAGCGCAGTTCCTCGGCGAGGCGGTTGGCGTCCCATGCGCTCGCGCACACCACCGCCAGCGGCGCGGCCCGGCGTGCCAGTTCGGCCACGTAGAGTGCGTCGGCAGCGCCGGCAAGCCCGGGTTGCCGGTGGCCGGAGGGGGGGATGGCGGGAGAAAACAGCATGCAAAAAGTCGAATTATCCTAGAAACGACGGCCGGGCGCACCCTGAGGGGGGGGGATATTCCGCCACGCGGCGCGGTGGCGAGGGCAGGTATAATGGCCCGCTTTCCGTTTTGATCCCTGAATTGCTATGAGTCTCGATCGCGTCAGCTCCGGCCGCAACCTGCCGGACGACTTCAACGTCATCATCGAAATCCCCGCCCACGGCGAGCCGATCAAGTACGAAGTCGACAAGGAGTCCGGCGCCATGTTCGTCGACCGCTTCATGTCGACGGCCATGCACTACCCATGCAACTACGGCTACATCCCGCACACCCTGTCAGAAGACGGCGATCCGGTCGACGTGCTGGTGATCACCCCGATCCCGCTGATCACCGGCGTGGTGGTGCGCTGCCGTCCCATCGGCATGCTGAAGATGGCCGACGAGGCCGGCGTCGACGCCAAGCTGCTGGCGGTGCCGGTCGACAAGCTGTGCGGCCTCTACAAGGGCGTCAACAAGCCCGAAGACCTGCAGCAGCTGCTGCTGCAGCAGATTTCCCACTTCTTCGAGCACTACAAGGACCTCGAAAAAGGCAAGTGGGTCAAAGTCGAAGGCTGGGTCGGCGTGGACGACGCCCGTGCCGAAATCCTGTCAGGTGTCGAACGTTACCGCAACGCCGCGGACAAGCCCGCGTTCTGATGAAAGTCTGCATTCTCTCCGACTCGCACGACAACCGGCGCCTGCTCGGCGCTGCGGTCGAACATGCCAAGGCGAATGGAGCGGAAACCGTGCTGCACTGCGGCGACATAGTCGCGCCGACCACGCTGCGCGTGCTGCAGAAATACGAGCTGCCGGTGCACGTGATCCATGGCAACAACACCGGCGACCTCTACAACATGACACGGCTCGCCGCCGAACCCAACAGCGTGATCCGCTACCATGGGCAGGATGCCGCCTTCACGCTGGCCGACCGCAGCCTGTTCCTGGTGCATTACCCGCATTACGCCCAGGCGCTCGCCTGTACCGGCGATTACGATCTGGTGTGCTGCGGTCACGACCACAAGTCGAGCATCGCGCAGATTGCCACCGTCAAGGGCGGCCATACCTGGCTGATCAATCCCGGCACCGTCGGCGGCGTCGGCGCACCGCCGACCTACATCATGGCCGACCTCGCCACCCTGCAGTTCGAGATCGTCACCATCGAGGCAGCACCGGCTTCGGTGCTGCCCCCCGTTACTCCACACATCTAGGTTGATGCGGCGCTGCCGCAGGATGCCCGTACAGCGGGTGAAATCATCGACGATGGGCTGAACGCGGTAAAGACACCGGCGCCTGCCCGGGGATCGCGTCGGCCCCGCCCTCGCAATAGTCCGGCAGGGGCAGTTTCTGCGCTTCCGGTCTTTCGATCGGCCAATAGCGGCCACCGGAAAACGCGGGGCAGTCCCGTGCCAGCCCTGCCCGGATGAGCGCCGCACCGATGTCCCGTCCGGCCACATAGCAGATCCCGTCTTCGAGGTTCTGGAATCGGGTCCCGTCGAGCACGCAGCGGATCGGCTCGCCTTCCGTGTACTGTTCGAGAAACGCCGTCGCTTCGCTCCCGCCGGACTGCTGGTTTCCCGGTACGGCGATGCCCAGGTGCACCTTGATCGCATCGTGCTGGGTGATGACCTGAACCGTGCTGCCATCGACGACGTGGGCCATACCGGAGATTTCGGATTGTGCCCAGGCTGGAAGCGAAGCCAGCAGGCAAAGCAGACCAACTTTTTTCATCGTGAACTCCCAAGTATGATGGAAATCATAACCCTGTTGTCTTAGCGTACACGAAACAGGATGGGTGGCTTGCAGGCGGATGTTCTGTCCAAACAGAGAAAACAGGACCATCTTGTCTTTAATTTTGGTGTATATTAATTACCATCTGATTCGGGTGAAAATCCAGGTCAGTCCCAAGGCGTACCGGCCGTCGATCATCAAGCAGCATGCCGGAGGTGTGTTCATTAACCGCTAACACAAGGAAATCAGCAATGAAAGAAGATCTGAAGCCTTCACGTCGTCAATTCCTGAAAATCGGCGGCGCGGCGCTCGCCATGATTCCCGTGGTAGCCGTATCCGGAAAGGCGATGGCAGCCACCAATGCCGGCATGCGTGCTGCGATGAAATACCAGGACAAGCCCAACGGCGCCAAGCACTGTGCAACCTGCATGCATTTCGTCCCGGGCAAAACGCCGACGGCGCTCGGCGGCTGCAAGATTTTCCCCGGCGATACCGAGATTTCTCCCCAGGGTTATTGCGTTGCCTGGGCTGCCGCGAAGTAGTCATAAGCGACTGTCCGCCTGCCCTGTCGGGGCGGGCGCGTGAGGCACTGATGCAATCCTGGCTGGACCGCCTTGCGCCGGACACGATCTGGATCTGTACCTGAAAAGAAAAAGGCCGATTCCATTGAGGAATCGGCCTTTTTGCATTGTGGTGCGCCCGAAGAGATTCGAACTCCTGACCCCTTGGTTCGTAGCCAAGTACTCTATCCAGCTGAGCTACGGGCGCTTAGAAGGTTGCGCATTATACGCAGTTTTGGCGATCTTGGACAGATGTCATCTGTCTGAAATCTGAATTATTTGGCGGAGACGGAGGGAGTTTCGGGCCCCCACCTATGTCTCCAGCCCATAAGGCTTTTTTTCCGCCGGTCTTCCAGAGTTTTGGACCACTGGTTTGGACCACTGACGAAGCGCCGCATTTTACTTGGGATTGCGAGGGGTCGCAAGAAAAAACCGGGGAGGTGGCGGAGACGGAAATAAAGACAGAAATTTTTCTGTCGGCGACTGGCTACATTCTCATGCGCGTGCCCCTGGCTACCAGGACAGGCTCGGGTTCGGGTTGCGGCGAGCTGTCTGGGTTGCCTCGTGGTCGTGCCTTCAATGCACGCTCGCCCAAGTAGTCGCAAATGCGCTGCGCGTCAGACGCCGCTCTGAAAATTTCATTCTTGTCGTTGCGCAGCACCTCCAGCCAGCTCGATAGATAGCCCGCATGGGACTCGATCATGGCCTGGCTGGGTGGCAGCCCGACGATTCCTTGCATGAATGCACTGGCCAGTTCACTTCTCAATTCTTCACGACTGTATTCGATAGACCCGAAGCGCGCATGCATGTGAGGGCGCGCCAATCGCTTCATGTGGCCAGTTGCATGACCGCACTCATGAAGAAGCGTCGCGTGAAACTCGTCAATATTTGAAAAATCCTTGGCTATCGGCATACGAATCTCGTCGCGCCGCAAATCGTAGGCGGGCTGGTAGTGCCCGAAGTTCAGCTTCATCCCATCGTCCTGCAAGCCCCACACGATAGCCTCGACAGCTTCGGCGGGTTTCACATCGCACTCGCGCGCGGGCATCGGCGCCATGCCGTCGATCTGCGCGGCATTGAACACCGTGTAAGCCTTCAGCACCAGCGCTTTGCCGTTTTCCTCGGCGACGATTTCACCATCTGTGCCCGCTGCTTGCCTGGCTCTTTCACGCTCGATCTCTACAAGCTTGATGACACGGGCCCCACGCTCGCCACGGCGCACTTGCAGGCCCATGTATTGCGCCTGTTTGTATGTTAAATGCCTGGGGTCTCCACCATGAGCCTGCATGTGCATTAGGAGGACGAGGAAATTGATCCCCTGGTATGCCTTTCCGCTGGATGCGTTGAATGGTGGCATGCCGGAGTCCCAGCTCTTACACCATGGGGGAACACCCTCATCTATGGCCTTCTCCAGCCGCAAAATAATATCGTCGGCGATCTGTTGCTTGATGTCCATAAGCGGCCTCTCGATGTGTGCTATCGGGGGGCATATCACCTTCAATCTGGACGAGATCGCAGCCCTGGAGAAGCTCGGCTTCCGTGAGAGATGGGCCTATGTAGCGGTCAAGCGCAGGGCGAATTTTAAAACCGGGGTCTTCGGTGAATACGAAAAGGAGAAGTCCTCATATCAGGCCATCGCTGACCTGATCAAGCCGCCGCCCGGCGTCCAGGGGCGTGGCGAGGGACGCATCGACGACACGCAAGCGCGGGATTTCATCAGGAGGATGGAACCAGCGCAGGAAGGTCGTCGTCTTCGATGGGGGTGTCGTGGTTGGCGTCCAGCTTGTAGCCGTCGTTGTCGGCGTGCAGGAAGAGCACCTTGTCAGTAGTGCCGCCTTTCTTGAAGAGCAGCACCGAGGTCTTCACGCCAGCGTAGGGCTGGAACACGCCGCCGGGCAGGGAGAGCACGGCCTCGACCTGGTTGTTTTCGATCAACTGGCGGCGCAGCTCTTTGTGGGCGCCGGTGGAGCCGAACAGCACGCCTTCGGGCACGATGACGCCGCAGCGGCCCCCACCCGCGCCGGTGCGCGAATCAGTTGGCGCGCGTAGGCTGTCGAGCATGTATTTGAGGAACAGCAGCTCGGTGGCGGTGGTGGTGCCCACCTTTACATCGTCCACGATGCGGTCCTTGTCCACCCGGCCTGCGAAGGGCGGGTTGGCGAGCACCACATGGTAGCCCTCCTGGGGCAGGCCCAGCTCGCGCTTTCTTTCGTTGTCCAGCGTGGTGGTCAGCACATTGCGCAGCAGGATGCGGACATTGGGCAGGCCGCGCAGGGTGAGGTTCATGGTGGCGAGCCGCACCATCTTGGGATCGACATCGTTGCCGTAGAAGGTGGCGGTTTGCAGCGCGGAAACCTGGGCGGCGGAGAGCTTGTCGCCCAAGCCGCGCGTCTGCATCTTGCCGTCCATCTCCACTTCCTGGATGGCGGCGGGCGATGAGTTGGCAAGCCGGATGTGGTTGTAGGCCGCCACGAGGAAGCCCGCGGTGCCTGCGGCGGGGTCGTAGATCGTCTCGCCCACCTTGGGGTCAATCAACTCGACGATGGCGCGGATGACATGGCGCGGGGTGCGGAACTGTCCCAGCTCGCCAGCCTGCTTGATCTGGCGCAGCACATGCTCGAAGAGGTCGCCCTTGGTGTCGGCATCGGACTGGTCGAGCCGCAGGCCGTCCACCAGCGCGACCACTTGGGTCAGCACGGTCGGCTCGTCGATGGTGAGTCGCGCGCCGTGCATGAAGTTATGGGCGCCGCGTTCCCCCAGCTCGCCGAAAAAGGCGAACACCTCATCGCGCACGAAGCGCACCAGCGCCTCGCCGGACAAGCCCTTGGCCCAGACGGACCAGCGGAAGCGGTCGCGGGGGATGGTCTTCTGGTCGGGGGTGGGGGCGTTGAGCGGGTTCTTCAGCGTCCACTCGCCGGTGAACAGCGGCTCGTAGGGCAGCTTGAGCACCTTGGCCTTGATGGCGTTCTCGGCGTCGATGCCTTCCACCAGGTAGAAGAAGAACAGAAACGAGAGCTGCTCGGCGTTGCTGACGGGATGCCTCGTATTTTTCCTGCACCTTGGCGAGGGTCACCGAGGGGTCGAGTGCGGTTGTGCCGATTAGGGCGCTTTCCACTGCCGCATGAGCTTGTCGCCGCGGCACCTGATCCGGGGGAATTTCTGTGCGTATGGAGCGCGTGATTTCGCGGACAGCTTCCATCGCGTTGGCATGATCGTTTGGGATGTTGGGGTCTATCTCAACCTCGGCGTCGCCAGTCAGGGCGTTGATCTTGAGCTTGTAGTCTTTTAGGTCCTTGCTATCGACCGGCCAGGTCGTGGGATCGTTGGGATCGAACTTGCTGGGGTCGTAGCCTTTCCGGGTCATGCGTCGAAGCTCCTTGAGGGTGTCGCCGTATCGTGCCGAAAGTATATAGCCCAGCGAACGCGCGAGCGTGGGGTCGCGCGTGGCAAGTGAGCGTTTGATTTCGCAGCGCCCGGCGAAGAGGGGACGCAAGACTTCGGGGATGGTGAGCCGGAAGTAGTAAACGCCGTGTCGTGAGCGTTTGAGGTGAGAGGCGAGTCGCATGGCGGGTGATGGTTTGGACCACCACTTTGGACCACCGACAGTAAAAACCGCCTTATTTTTTCCATGAAATCATGGGGTTATATATTGGCGGAGACGGAGGGATTCGAACCCTCGATGCAGGTTTAAGCCCGCATGCTCCCTTAGCAGGGGAGTACCTTCAACCTCTCGGCCACGTCTCCGAACCGCCGCGCATTGTAGCGGAATGCACGGCGGAAAGCCACCTTACGCGGTGGCCTTGTCGAGTTCGAAGGCCTGGTGCAGCGCGCGCACTGCGAGCTCCATGTATTTGTCCTCGACCACCACCGAGATCTTGATCTCGGAGGTCGAGATCATCTGCAGGTTGATGTTTTCCTTGGACAGGGTTTCGAACATCTTGCGCGCGATGCCGACGTGCGAGCGCATGCCGACGCCGACGATCGAGACCTTGGCGATCTTGTCGTCGCCGGTGACTTCGCGGGCACCGATGGCCGTGGCGTTGGCCCTGACGATGTCCATCGCCTTGGCGAAATCGTTGCGGTGCACGGTGAAGGTGAAATCGGTGGTATTGGCGTGGCCGACGTTCTGCACGATCATGTCGACGTCGATATTGGCGTCGGCCACCGGGCCGAGGATCTGGTAGGCAATGCCGGGGTGGTCGGGCACGCCGACGACGGTGATCTTCGCTTCGTCGCGGTTGAAGGCGATGCCGGAGATGACGGGTTGTTCCATGTTGTCGTTTTCCTCGAATGTGATGAGCGTGCCGTCGCCTTCGTCCTGAAAGCTGGACAGCACGCGCAGTTTGACCTTGTACTTGCCGGCGAACTCGACCGAGCGGATCTGCAGCACCTTGGAGCCGAGGCTCGCCATTTCCAGCATTTCCTCGAAGGTGATGGTCTTGAGGCGTCTTGCCTCGGGAACGATGCGCGGGTCGGTGGTGTAGACGCCGTCGACGTCGGTGTAGATCTGGCACTCATCGGCCTTCAGCGCCGCGGCGAGCGCCACGCCGGTGGTGTCGGAGCCGCCGCGGCCGAGCGTGGTGATGTTGCCCTGTTCGTCCACGCCCTGGAAACCGGCGACCACGACCACGTGGCCGGAATCGAGATCGCGCCGCATGTTGGCTTCGTCGATGCTGAGGATGCGTGCCTTGGTGTAGGCGTTGTCGGTGAGAATGCGGACCTGGGAGCCGGTATAGCTTCTGGCTTTCAGGCCGAGGTCTTTCAGTGCCATGGCAAGCAGGGCAATGGTGACCTGCTCGCCGGTGGACACCAGCATGTCGAGTTCGCGCGCGTCGGGCTGTGCCTGGATGGCCTTGGCCAGCGCGATCAGCCGGTTGGTCTCGCCGGACATGGCGGAGAGTACGACCACGACCTGGTGTCCGAGCATCTTGAACTTGGCGACGCGCTCCGCGACGGCGCGGATGCGTTCGGTATTGGCGACCGAGGTGCCGCCGTATTTTTGTACGATGAGGGCCATTTTAGGGGCTAGGAACTAGGGGCTAGGGACGGAAATCGGGGATTTTAAGGGATTAACGCTCGAAAAGTGCGATCGACTCGACGTGGGCGGTATGCGGGAACATGTTGGCGACCCCGGCCGCTTTCAGCCGGTAGCCCTTCACGTGCACCAGCACCTCGGCGTCGCGCGCCAGCGTGGCGGGGTCGCAGGAGACATAGACGATGCGCTGCGGCGCGCCGCTGTCGGGCAGCGACTTGACGACTTCGATGGCGCCGGAACGCGGCGGGTCGATCAGGAGCTTGTCGAAATGCCCCAGCGCGGCGAATTTTTCCGGCGTCAACTCGAACAGGTTGTCGACCACGAAATGGGCCTTGGGCAACCGGTTGCGCAGGGCGTTTTCGCGCGCGCGCGCGACCAGTTCGGCGCTGCCTTCGATGCCGAGCACGTCGGCGCCGCGGGCGGCGATCGGCAGGGTGAAATTGCCCAGCCCGCAGAATAAATCGGCGATGCGCTCGCCCGGCTGCGGATTCAGCAGGCGCAGCGCGCGGCTGACCAGGGCGCGGTTGATGGCGGTGTTGACCTGGGTGAAGTCGGTCGGCTTGAAGGGCATGACGAGGCCGAATTCGGGCAGGCTGTAGGAGAGTTCCGGGGCAATGTCGGGCCAGAACGGGCGCGCGGTCTCGGGCCCCTTCCTCTGCTCCCAGATCTGCACGCGATGCGCGTCGGCGAATGCGCGCACCCTGTCCGCGTCATCGTCGGTCCACGGATCGAGCAGGCGGAACACCAGCACGGTGACGTGTTCGCCGACGGCGATCTCGATCTGCGGGATACGGTCGGAATTCGACAACCCGGCGATCAGTTCGCGCAACGGCTGGATCAGTGCCGACACGTCCGCCGTGAGGATTTCGCAGCTCGCCATGTCGGCGATGAAACTGGAGCGCTTCTCGTGGAAGCCGACCAGCACGCCGCCCTTCTTGTCGACGCGGCGCACCGACAGCCGCGAACGATGGCGGTAGCCCCAGGTCGGGCCGTGCAGCGCGCGCAGGATGACCTCGGGCCTGACCTTGCCGATGCGGGCGAGGTTCTCTTCCAGCACGCGCTGCTTGGCGGCGACCTGCGCGCTCGGTTCCAGATGCTGCATCGAGCAGCCACCGCAGCGGCCGAAGTAACGGCAGTGCGGTTCAGCGCGCTGGGCGCTGGATTTCAGGATGGCAACGGCGTTGGCCGAGTTGTACTTGGCGTGCTTGCGGTAGACGGCGATCTCGGCGCGTTCGCCAGCCAGCGCGCCGTCGACGAAGGTGACCTTGCCGTCGATGCGTGCGACGCCATGGCCCTCGTGATCGAGGGAGAGGATGTCGACGGTCTGGTTCATGCCCAGGCCGCCAGGAATTCCTGCCAGTGCGGCGCGGGATGGGCCTGTACCGTGCCGCGCGCGAGTTCGATCTCGGCCGCGTAGGCGGACTCGCTCAGCGTGCCGCGCATCTTCTGGAAGCGCAGGTAGACCAGCCAGGTGTTCATCACGTCGGTTTCGCAGTAGTTGCGGATGGCGTCGATTTCACCGTTCTGGAAAGCCTCCAGCACCTTCGATCCGTCCATTCCCAGCTTGCCGGGAAAGCCGCACAGCTTGGCCATCTGGTCGAGCGGCGCATTGGCGCGCACCTGGTACATCGCCAGCACGTCCATCAGGTCGAGATGGCGGGTGTGGTAGCGGCCAAGATAGCTGTTCCACTTGAATTCCTTGTCGTCGTCCCCCCAGTCCCAGTAGCGCGCTGCGGCCACGCCGTGGATCAGCGCGCGGTAATGCAGCACCGGCAGGTCGAAGCCGCCGCCGTTCCACGAGACGAGTTGCGGGGTGTAGCGCTCGATACCATCGTAGAAGCGCTGGATCAGTTCGGCCTCGCTGCTGTCGGGCTCGCCCAGCGACCATACCTTGAGCTGGTCGCCGCTCCGCAGGACGCAGGAAATGGCGACGATGCGCTGCAGGTGGTGTGGCATGAAGTCGCTGCCGGTTTTCTGGCGGCGGGCGAGCAGGGCCATGTCGGCGAGTTCCGCCTGCGGCAATGCCGCCGCGTCGATGCCGTTGACGGCGGCGAACCCGGCGAGGTCGGGGATCGTTTCAATGTCGAAAACCAGGGTGGGATGCATGAGGCGGCCGGCAGGCAAAAGCCGCCATTTTACGCTGTCAGTGCAGGGCGGCGTCGAGTTCCGATGCGGCGATCAGGGCATCCAGGTAGGCCACGGAAATCTGGTGCAGCGGGATGCCAAGCTGTTGCGCGTACCGGGCCAGGGTCTCGACGTCGTTGTTTTCGCAGGCATAGGTCAGCTGCAGCATGGCGCCCTCGGGCGAGGGATGTGCGCTCAGAGCGCGTGCGCTGGTTGCCGACAGGCCCAGCTTGCGGATGAGCGCTTCCACGGGGAGCGACAGCGCATGGGTGGCGGTCGACAGCAGGCCGATTTCGAACGCCGCGGCCGCGCTCTCCGCCGGGGCACCCAGACGGGTGATCTTGCCCATGAACAGCGCTCGCGTAAGCGCCGTAATGGCGTAGTGGCGGGAGGAGTCGGTCGGCTGCCTGCCCGTCAGTGCCAGCAGGGCCGCCACGCGACTGGCGCGTTGCTGCCCCAGCATGATCAGCGCATGGGCCGTCGATTCGGCGGGACGGCTCAGGCCACCGATCTGGGAATTGGCAATGGCGAGCAGGCGGGGCGCCATATCAGGG
>JAJZRT010000066.1 GCA_021802595.1 Pseudomonadota bacterium | reverse complement strand
GCGCCAGGCGCGCCTCGCACGGCATGCAGTGCGCTCTGACCCCACGGCAGGCGCATGGCCAGCTGAGGTGCAAGCCCCGCCCCGAATATCAGGGGCTGGGTCATGTCTTTCTTCACCAGCCACACATGATGGATCCCCCCAACAGGGCGATCGGATAAATCAGGCGATGCAACGGCTTCCAGGGCTTCCAGCGGCAACCGAGGCGACGCATCATGGCGTGGGTCGAGGTGGCGGCAAGCGGGATGAGCAGGACGAACGCGGCGAAGCCGGCCGTGATGAAGGGACGCCTGAGGATGTGCTTGCCGATGGGCCAGATCGAAGAACTGATCCAGCCAGAGACAGGTGAGGGCATGCAGGCTGGCACAGGAAAAGGCGAACAACCCGAGCATGCGCCGGTATTGGACGAGATCGGCGCACCCGGTCAGCTGCCGCAACGGCGTGACGGACAGTGTCGCCAGCTGCCCGGCCAGCGTCCAGGCGCCGGTGGAATGGGTGAGGTGATGGACTCGATCGGGTTGCGCCCGGACCCTCGCTGAAGCCAAGCACGACCAGCCGAACCAGCGGCAGCTGGCAGAGGGCAGCCAGCCAGAGCCTGGGCTTGCGCAACAGCGCGCCCACCAGAAAAACCCCTGCAGGTCCATTCCGCGGTACGGCTGCGCAACCTGGGCGCCATGGCCGTTGAACACCAGCGTATCCCGCTTGAAGAATTCGCCGAGGCGGCGTTCCTTCGCCTGGCTCCAGCGAGGATGGCCGACGTGCGGATTGACGCTGGAATAGAGGCCGTATTCCTGCGGCGCGGCGCGCATCCAGGCCGTCAGCGGCTGCTTTTCGACGAAACGGATCCTGACGATGGATTTGGCGCTCTTGAATCCGTAATTCCATGACACCACCAGCCGGATCGGCGCACCGTTCTGGTTGGGCAGCACTTGCCGTAAAGCCCGACCGCCAGAACCGTCAGCGGATGCATCGCTGCGCCCATCCGCAGCCCCTCGACATAGGGCCAGTCGAGCACCTGCGAACGCTGTCCCGGCATCTGGCCGGGGTCGTTCAGCGTGACGAACTCGACGTATTTAGCATTGCCGGTCGGTGCCGCGCGGCGGATGAGCTCACCCAAGGGATAAGCCACCCAGGGAATCACCATCGACCAGCCTTCGACGCAACGCATCCGGCAGACGCGTTCCTCCAGCGGCGCGAGCTTGAGCAGCGCATCGATGTCGCATACGCCGGGCCTGCCCACCTCGCCCTCGACGGTCACCGTCCATGGCCGGGTTTTCAGGCTGCCGGCGTTTTCCGCCGGGTCGTCCTTGCCGGTGCCGAATTCATAGAAGTTGTTGTAGGTGGTCACCGCCCGGCAGGGGGTTTCGCTTCGTTCAGCGTATAGGCGCCGGGGCGCACGCCGGGCAGGCCAGCCACCCGGGCAATCCGCAGGGATAGCGGACCGGGGCGTGCCGCATTTGTTCAGCACCATCAGTCCGGGTGTCCACCCCACCCGCCCACCTGGAATTGACGAACCTGCCTACCGCCCTGACGAAGCTTCGTCAAGGCAGCATCGTCCCCCCTTCATCCCTCCGTCACACGGCCTTGGTTTAATGCGGCTTTTCGTACCACCAGGCATCACGGGAGGTTGGCATGAACCCTGCTCAAGTCCTTGTAGAGGCAAAACAAGGAGACACAGCGATGATCGAACTGGAGCCCGGCAATGCGCTGGACATCGCCCTGAAGGAAGATACCCACGGCCGCGACCGTGTGGTGGTAACCCTCCAGGCGCACGGATGCGAACTCAACCTCACCCCGCATCAGGCTCGCGTCCTGGCGACCGAACTGATCATGGCGGTCAACCGCGCGGAAGTACGTGGCAACCTCAAGCACAGCCAGAACAACATGGTACGCGGCACGCCGCCCACCGAACAGAAGCGCGGCCTGCTCAGCCAGGCCTTTGCCAAATAGATTCAGGCCAGCCGGCTTCGGCTGGACCGGGGTAGCGGGTAACCAGGCCCCAACTACCCGATAAGCCGCCTCCGCATTGTCGGAGGTCCGCCATCCATGATAGGGTGGCACTAGGCGCGAAGATTCGTCCTCGCGCCTTTTTATTTTCAATGCCCCCCAGCGGGCATCTCCATCATTTTGCGGGAACCAGCATGGCCGTCATCGAACTCACCAAGGACAATTTCGAATCCACCATCAACGGCAACGACGTCGTCGTCGTCGATTTCTGGGCGCCCTGGTGCGGCCCCTGCCGCGGATTTGCACCGATTTTCGAAGCCGCCTCGGACAAGCACGCCAACATCGTCTTCGCCAAGGTCAACACCGAGGTCGAGCAGGAACTGGCCGGCTACTTCCAGATCCGCTCCATTCCCACGCTGATGGTGTTCCGTGAACAGGTCATCCTCTATTCCGAAGCCGGCTCGCTGCCCGCCAACGCCCTGGACTCGCTGATCGAGCAGGTGGTGGGGCTGGACATGGCGCAGGTCCACAAGGACATCGCCGAGCAGCAGGCGCAGCAGGGTCAGGCCTGATCCGTCTTGGCGGTCAATAGCTGCCGCAGCAGCGGCAGCGTGATCGGGCGGCGTGTTTCGAGGCTGAACCGGTCCAGCGCCTCCAGCACCCGCAGCAGGCTCTGCATGTCGCGCGCGGTGTGGTTCAACAGATAGTCCGCCACCTGGGGGTCCAGCCGGAAACCCAGGTTTTCCGCATGCTGGGCCAGCGCGGCGCGCTTCTCGGCATCGTCCAACCCATGCAGCTGAAACACCAGTCCCCAACCCAGGCGGGTCCGCAACTCCGGCACCACCGGCAATTCGGCCGGCGCCACACTCCCCGCCGCCAGCCACAGCCCGCCGGCCTCGCGCACCCGGTTGAATGCGGCAAACCCGGCATGCTGTTGCGCCTCGCTCCAGGCCTCCACCTGATCCGCGATCACCGCCTGCGCAGCCTGCTGCCCGGTGGGATCGATGGCCATCCCGCGTGCCCGGCAGGCATTCGCCCATGCCACCAGCAGATAGCTCTTGCCGCTGCCCGGCGCGCCCCACACGTACACCATGCGCTCGGTCGTCGTGCCGTCGAGCATGGCCTGCAGTTGCGCCATCAGCTCGACATTGCGCCCCGCCACGAAGCGGGCGAGTTCAGGCTGGGTAGGAGGGCGAATATCCAGGAGGAGCTGCTGCATGGGGCGCAAGGATACGGCACTTGTCCCCGGCGGGGTAGCCGGGGGAAAGTCCCTGCCCGCTTCAGAAGACCAGCGGCGGCACCCTGTGAAAACGCCTGCCATGCGGCGCTATACTTGAAGACTTGCCTGTTCAGCCCGAGTCGTCCCGATGAGCCTTGATTTCCCTGTTCCCGTCAAACCCGTGATCCAGCCGCCGCCACTGGAGGAGGAAGTGCTGGGCACCGAGGAACGCGATGCGCTCAAGTCACGCATCAAGGCGCTGATGAAACAGCAGGACGCGGTGCTGGTCGCGCATTACTACACGTCGGCCGACCTGCAGGACCTCGCCGAGGAAACCGGTGGCTGTGTATCGGACTCGCTGGAGATGGCGCGCTTCGGCCATGCCCATCCGGCGAAGACGCTGATCGTCGCCGGCGTCAAGTTCATGGGCGAGACCTCCAAGATCCTCAACCCGGAAAAGCGGGTCATCATGCCCGACCTCGCAGCCGACTGTTCGCTCGACCTCGCCTGCCCGGCCGACGAGTTCGCCGCCTTCTGCGACGCCCATCCCGACCGGGTCTCGGTCGTCTACGCCAACACCAGCGCAGCGGTGAAGGCACGCGCCGACTGGGTGGTCACCTCCGGCATCGCCGCCAGGATCGTCAAGTACCTCCACCAGCAGGGCCACAAGCTCTTGTGGGCGCCGGACCGCCACCTCGGCGACTACGTGCAGCGCGTGACCGGCGCCGACATGATCCTGTGGCAGGGCTCGTGCGTGGTGCATGAGGCGTTCAAGGCCGAGGCGCTCGCGAAAATGCGCGCCGAGCACCCGGACGCCGCCGTGCTGGTGCACCCCGAGTCACCTGAATCCGTAATCGCACTGGCCGATGTCGTCGGCTCGACCACTCAGCTGATCGAGGCGGTGCGCACGCTGCCCAACGCCGAATTCATCGTCGCCACCGACAACGGCATCTTTCACAAGATGCACGCCGCCGCACCCGGCAAGCTTCTGCTGGAAGCGCCGACCGCGGGCGAGGGCGCCACCTGCCAGTCGTGCGCGCACTGCCCGTGGATGGCGATGAACGGCCTCAGGAAACTCGCCGCCGTGCTCGAGCACGGCGGCAACGAGATCCACATCGAGGAATCCATCCGTGCCAGAGCGGCCGTCTCGATCCAGCGCATGCTGGACTTCGCCGCCGCCGAAAAGGCCGGCAAGATCCAGCTGGGCGACTGAACGGGCGCACGCCGTGGCCGGAACCAGTCTGCTCGCCCTGCTCGACGACATCACCACCCTCCTCGACGATGTGTCGGTGCTGACCAAGGTCGCTGCACAAAAAACCACCGGCGTGCTCGGCGACGACCTCGCGCTGAATGCCCAACAGGTCGCCGGCATCAAGGCCGAACGCGAACTGCCGGTGGTATGGGCGGTTTTCAAAGGTTCGCTCAGGAACAAGCTCATCCTCGTCCCCGCCGCGCTCGCCATCAGCGCGCTGGCGCCGTGGGTGATCACGCCGCTGCTGATGCTGGGCGGCGCCTTCCTGTGCTTCGAGGGTTTCGAGAAACTGGCACACGCGCACCTCCACCGCGACGAGCTTGACGCCCATCGAGCCGAACTCGCCCAAGCCATGGCCGATCCCGCCGTCGACCTGGTGACGCTGGAACAGGACAAGATCAAGGGCGCGATCCGCACCGATTTCATCCTGTCGGCCGAAATCATCGTCATCACGCTGGGTACGGTCGCAACCGCGTCGTTCGGCATGCAGGTCGCGGTGCTCGCCGGCATCGCCGTCCTGATGACCATCGGGGTGTACGGCCTGGTCGCGGCCATCGTCAAGCTCGATGACGGCGGGCTCTACCTCAGCCGGCAACCTGCCCGTCTCGCTCGCGCGCTGGGGCGCGGCATCCTCGCTGCTGCGCCGGCCATGATGAAAACGCTTTCGGTGGTCGGCACGGCGGCGATGTTCCTGGTCGGCGGCGGCATTCTGGTCCATGGCATGCCGGGCACGCACGACATGATCCATGCCGTCACCCACGCCGCCGGGACCATGCCAGCCATTGGCGGCATGCTGGCTTCCCTCGCGCCGCTGTTCATCGATGCGCTGGCAGGGATCGCTGCAGGCGCCCTGATACTGGGCGGTCTGACGACTGCGCGACGCCTGTTCCGGCCGTCCGGACCGCTTACCTGAGGTAAGGCTGGATCAGCTTGCGTACCGGATCGTAAGCCTGGTCGCCCACAACGACAAAGCCATCGTAGGCATTATCGAACGCTTCCAGCGTGGCGCTCCCGTCAGGGCTGCTCTTTTTCAGTGCAAGCAAGGCATCGCGCAGCCTGTTGCGCACGGCGGCCGGCATGCCGGGATACACGGCGAAAACATAGGATGGCAGGGGATGCGTGCTGCCGATCGCCACGATGCCCCTGTTCCTGAAATCGACGGCGACGGAGTCTTTCAGAATGCCGCCATCGAAATCCCCGGCCAATACCCACGCCAGTGGCGACGGATGTGACCACGACACCCGCCATGACATGGCCGATGAGTTTGGTGCCTAAACCACACTGCAAGCCATTGCTCCTGAAAGGGGGGCTTGGGTAAGTCTTGATAGCCTTCTTCACATATCGTCCTTTCCGGTGAAAACAATAGACGCGTATCACGACAACGGCCGGACCCTGGCGGCACGCCCGAAACGCAGCCATATCCCGTAAAATGTCGGCTTTGAAGCAGATCGATTCGGCTCCGCCCCGGCGACACCCGAGTCCAACCCAGCATGACCGCACGCCTGCGCGAAATCCCCTACAACTACACCTCCTTCTCCGACCGCGAGATCGTCATCCGCCTGCTCGGCGCCGAGGCATGGGACGCGCTCAACACGCTGCGCGACGAACGCCGGACGGGGCGCTCCGCACGCATGCTGTTCGAGGTGCTGGGTGACATCTGGGTGGTGCGGCGCAATCCCTACCTGGAAGACGACCTGCTCGACAACCCCAAGCGTCGGCAATTGCTGGTCGAGGCGCTGCGGCACCGTCTGCACGAAATCGAGGTGCGGCGCCAGGGCAACGAGCTGGTGGGACAACTGCTGGCGGCCGCCGGACGCGCGGTGCGCGAATTCGAGGCCTGGTTCGCCGACACCGCCAGTCTGCGCACGCGCATCCTGCGCCGCCTGGCCGGCGTGACCCGGCGCGACAACATCGCCTTCGACGGCCTGGCGCGCGTGTCGCATGTCACCGACGCCACCGACTGGCGCGTCGAGTATCCCTTCGTGGTGCTGACCCCGGACACCGAAGCCGAGATGGCCGGACTGGTGGCAGGCCTGGTCGAACTGGGGCTGACCATCATCCCGCGCGGCGGCGGCACCGGCTATACCGGCGGCGCGGTGCCGCTCACCGATCGCGCGGCGGTCATCAACACCGAAAAGCTCGAAGCGGTGAGCGCGGTGGAAATGCTGCACCTGCCCGGTTGCGAATTCGAGGTGCCCACCCTCCACTGCGGCGCCGGCGTGGTCACCAAGCGGGTGATGGAAGCAGCCGATGCCGCCGGCCTGGTGTTCGCGGTCGACCCGACCTCGGCCGATGCCTCGACCATCGGCGGCAACGTGTCGATGAACGCGGGTGGCAAGAAGGCCGTGCTGTGGGGCACCGCGCTGGACAACCTGGTGTCGTGGAAGATGGTCACGCCCGACGCGGACTGGATCGAGGTCACACGGCTGAACCACAACCTCGGCAAGATCCACGATGCACCCGCCGCCACTTTCGAGGTCCGCCGTTATGCCGCCGACGGCAAGACGCCGAAAGGCTCGCCGGAGATCCTCACCATTCCCGGCAGCCGCTTCCGCAAGACCGGCCTGGGCAAGGACGTCACCGACAAGTTCCTGGCCGGCCTGCCCGGCATCCAGAAGGAAGGCTGCGACGGCCTGATCACCTCGGCGCGCTTCATCCTGCACCGGCTGCCCGCGCACACCCGCACCGTCTGCCTGGAATTCTTCGGCACGGCGCGCGACGCCACGCCCGCCATCGTCGAAATCAAGGATTATTGCGATGCGCATCCGGACATCCTGCTTGCCGGACTGGAGCACCTCGACGCCCGCTACGTGAAGGCAGTCGGCTACGCAACCAAGGCGCCACGCGCCACCCGTCCGAACATGGTGCTGCTGATCGACGTGGTGTCGAACAACGAGGTCGCCGTCGGCGAGGCCTCATCGAGGATCGTCCAGCTCGCCAACGCGCGTGGCGGCGAGGGCTTCATCGCAGTGTCGGCGGAAACTCGCAAGAAATTCTGGCTCGACCGTGCCCGCACCGCCGCCATCGCCGCCCACACCAATGCGTTCAAGATCAACGAGGACGTCGTCATCCCGCTGCCGCGTCTGGGCGACTACACTGACGGCGTCGAGCGCATCAACATCGAGCTGTCGATCGCCAACAAGCTGAAACTCGCCGACGCGCTGGCCGAATTCTTCGCCGCGCCATTGCCCTTGCTGGAAGACGAGGACACCGTCGCCGACCCCGTGCAGGTGGAAGAAAAGCGCCAGCGCGCGCTGGCCCTGATCGAGGTGGTAAAAGCCCGCTGGCAGGCTTACGCGAGCGACCTCGACGCACCACGCGACAGCGGCACCGTGTTCACCGCGCTGCGCGACAAGCACGTGCGCGTGTCGTGGAAGCGCGAGGTGCGCCGCGAACTGCACCAGCTCTTCATCGGCCGCGAATACATCCCGGTGCTCGAAGCCTGCGACCGCATCCACCAGGAGATCCTGAAAAGCCGCGTGTTCGTCGCGCTGCACATGCACGCCGGCGACGGCAACGTGCACACCAACATCCCGGTCAACTCCGACGACTACGCCATGCTGCAGGCCGCCAACGCCGCGGTGGCGCGCATCATGGCACTCGCCACCGAGCTCGGTGGGGTGATCTCGGGCGAGCATGGCATCGGCCTGACCAAGCTGGAGTTCCTCGACGACGACGCCATTGCGACGTTCGCGGAATACAAGCAGAAAGTCGACCCCGCGCACCACTTCAACAAGGGCAAGCTGATGGCGGGCGCCGATCTGCGCAATGCCTACACGCCGTCCTTCAGTCTGCTGGAGGCCGAATCGATCATTCTTGAAGCCTCGGAAACCGGGGCCATCGCCGATTCGATCAAGGACTGCCTGCGCTGCGGCAAGTGCAAGCCGGTGTGCAACACCCACATCCCGCGCGCCAACCTGCTCTACTCGCCGCGCAACAAGATCCTCGCCACTTCGCTGCTGATCGAGGCCTTCCTGTACGAGGAGCAGACCCGGCGCGGCGTGTCGCTCAAGCATTTCGACGAGTTCGGCGACGTCGCCGACCACTGCACCGTCTGCCACAAGTGCAAGAACCCCTGCCCCGTCGACATCGACTTCGGCGACGTCTCGATCGCCATGCGCAACCTGTTGCGCAAGCAGGGCAAGAAGAAATTCAATCCCGGCACCTGGGCGTCGATGGCCTTCCTCAACGCGACCGACCCCGCCACCATCAAGGCGCTGCGGAAATCCTTGATCGAGTGGGGCTACGCCGGGCAGCGCCTGGGCCACCAGTTGTTCAAGCGCATGGGATTGATCCAGTCGCAGACGAAAAATCCGCCCGCCACGCTGGGCCGGCCAAAAGTTGTCGCGCAGGTCATCCACCTGGTGAACAAGCCGATGCCGGGCGGACTGCCGAAGAAAACCTCACGCGCGCTGCTGGGGCTGGAGGATCCGTCGATCGTCCCCATCCTGCGCAACCCGGCCAAGCTTTCCGATGATTCCGACGCGGTGTTCTACTTCCCCGGCTGCGGCTCGGAGCGGCTGTTCTCGCAGGTCGGGCTCGCCACCCAGGCGATGCTGTTCGAGCTCGGCGCGCAAACCGTGCTGCCGCCCGGCTACCTGTGCTGCGGCTACCCGCAGATCGCAGGTGGCCAGGCCGACAAGGGCGAGGCGATCACCGCGGCCAACCGCGTGCTGTTCCACCGCGTCGCCAATACGCTGAACTACCTCGACATCAAGACCGTGCTCGTGTCGTGCGGCACCTGCATGGACCAGTTGCTGAAATACGAATTCGGGAAGATCTTCCCCGGCTGCCGCCTGCTCGACATCCACGAATACCTGATGGAAAAAGGCGTGAAACTGGAAGGCGTGAGCGGCGAGAAATACCTCTACCACGACCCCTGCCACACGCCGATGAAGACCCACGCGCCGATGAAAGTCGCCAACGCGCTGCTGGGCGGCGGGGTTGCCCTGTCCGACCGCTGCTGCGGCGAATCCGGCACGCTCGCCGTCACCCGCCCGGACATTTCCACCCAGATCCGTTTCCGCAAGGAAGAGGAAATCCGCGCCGGGGTCGCCGCGCTCGACACGGACGGCAGGCAGCCGGTCAAGCTCCTCACCAGCTGCCCGTCGTGCCTGCAGGGCCTGGCGCGCTACAGCGACGACACCGGTACCGAGCCCGATTACATCGTCATCGAGCTGGCGAAGAAGCTGCTCGGCGAAAACTGGATGGCGAGCTACCTCACGCGCGTCGGCAACGGCGGCATCGAGCGGGTGCTGCTGTGAGCCTGCTCAAGCGGCGAAGCCGGGAGCGCGATTGCTGCGGGAGGCTGGCCCATGCTAGTCTGCCGGCCTGCGGAGACCAAATAACAAGTTTCAAATCAAATACTTGGTCTTAGGGGAGGAGAAATCATGCACGTCCGTCTGACGACGCTAGCTGCCGCACTCATGGTCAGCGTCACACCTGCTTGGGCAACCGGTTTGCCCGCTTACGAAACCTATTCGGCCGCTACCGATGTCGCCAGTGATTTCCTGACGGGCAGTCTCTACACTCCGAATTTGGACATCACCACGCTGCCTGGGGAAACCGCAAGCATCAGCGTATCCGCCCCATTTGTTGCCAGCCTCCCGTACTACACCGCTTCGGCCAGCACGACTCAGGGAAGCAACCATGCCTACGCCAGTGCCAACACGCTTCCCTTGGCCACGCTTGGGACTATTGGTTATTCTGGCTGGTATGACACCGTTACGATCAACGGTGGCAACGGTACCGGCGTGATGCAGTTCACAGCACAGTTGAACGGGAACGCAGATGTGGGCGCAATCGCCGGGATTGTCGGTTATGGTTTGTATGCCAGCAACATACACCCGACCCAACTGGCCAGCGACACAATCATCAACTATGCGTCGCTCCCGACAAACCCATGGTTCCTGAACGCAAATGGAGTAACACCCATTGCCGGCCATACCATTGGCGTTTCACCCTACAACGACACCTCGCTTCTGTTCACAACCGAGATACAGCCTCCCCCGGACGGTGTCCAGGGGATTCCAGCCTTGCAGCCCCCCAAAACGCTTGTTGACCAAATTCTCGCGCCAGGCGCCGGGCAAAACGTCAACATCACGCTGCACGGCACACTAACCTTTACCTACGGCGAGGCGTTTTATCTGATCGGCTCTCTGGGTGCCGGCCTCGGCGGGATTGAGACATTTTGCGCATTTTCCACAGATAGCTCCTGCAGCAGCCCACCTAAAGACGGCACCGGCGCCACCACCCTCGACTTCTCCAATAGCGCCAACCTCGTCAGCATCGTTCTGCCCACAGGGGCGACGGCCGGCTTCGCCTCTGGCGCCAGCTACAACGTGACCGCCGTGCCCGAGCCCGGCGCATGGCTCATGCTGCTGGCCGGACTGGGGCTGGTGGGCTGGCGGGCACGCCACCGCGCCTGAGCGGCTGCTTGCCAAGCCCGGTCCCGCCCCGCATGATGCGGGGCGTCTTGTTTCAGGGAAGCGCGCATGTCTGATTGTCCCTTATGCGATGCGCCAGGCGGGCGGGTGTTGTGGCAGGACGATTTCTGCCGCGTGGTGATGGCCGACGAACCGGATTACCCCGGTTTCCTGCGTGTGATCCTCAACCGCCACGTTCGCGAAATGACGGACCTGGTGCCGGAAGAGCGCTCGCGTTTGATGATGTGGGTGTGCAAAACCGAACTGGTCGTCCGCGACGTGATGCGGCCCGACAAGGTCAACCTTGCCTCGCTCGGCAACGTGGT
>JAJZRT010000065.1 GCA_021802595.1 Pseudomonadota bacterium | reverse complement strand
CGTGGTGCTGTGCTGGCACATGCACCAGCCGTATTACCGCGAGGGGCTCAAGGGCGCGTACCACCTGCCCTGGGTCTATCTGCACGGCATCAAGGACTACAGCGACATGGCCGCGCATCTGGAGCGTTATCCGGCCATGCGCGCGGTGGTGAATTTCGCGCCGGTGCTGCTGGAACAACTGGACGATTATGCGCAGCAGCTCGACGTGCTGCTCAAGCAGGGCAAGCCGACCCAGGACCACATGCTGAACCTGCTGTCCGGCGTTGAGCGCATCCCCTCGGATGCCGCCAGCCGCCTGCGCATCGTGCAGGATTGCCAGCGCTGCAATGCACAGCGCATGATCCACCCGTATCCAGCCTTCCATCGCTTGCTCGGCATGGTCGGCGCATTCGACGAGGCGAGGGACGACAGTGCCGACCTGACCGCGCTGATGGGCTATCTGTCCGAGCAGTACTTTCTCGATCTGCTGACCTGGTATCACCTCGCCTGGCTGGGCCATTCGCTCAGGCAGCTGCCGCTGGTCAGGCGGCTGACCGCGCAGGAGACAAGCTTCTCCGCCGCCGATCGCCATGAACTGCTGCATCTCATGCAGCACTGCATGGCAGGGCTGATTCCGCGTTACCGGGCACTCGCCCAGCGCGGCCAGATCGAGCTGTCGATGACGCCCTACGGCCATCCCATCGTGCCCCTGCTCAACGATTTTTCCAACCTGCGCGATGCGATGCCCGATGCGCCTGTGCCGGAGGCGCCCGCGTATCCCGGCGGGGCGGAACGTTCGCTCTGGCATCTGCAGCATGGCCTTGACGTGTTCGAGCATTATTTCGGCATGAAGCCGGCCGGGGTGTGGCTGTCCGAAGGCGGCGTCAGCGAGGATGCCCTGGCCCAGCTCGACAGGCTGGGGTTCAAGTGGACCGCATCGGGCGAGGGCGTGTGGCGCGGCAGCTGCAGCAAGTCGGGCTGCCCCGAGGACCAGACCCAGTCCAAGCGGGCACTGTTTTCTCCGGCCCAGGTCGACGGCTTCAAGACGCGGGTGTTCTTCCGCGACGACGGCCTGTCGGACCTGATCGGCTTCAAGTACAGCGACTGGCATGCCGACGATGCCGTGGGCGATTTCGTCCGGCACCTGGAAAACATCGCGGCCTTCTTCGGCAAGGAGGCGAACAGGCACGTGGTATCTGTCATTCTCGACGGCGAGAATGCCTGGGAGTATTACCCCGATAACGGCCACCATTTCCTGAACGCCCTCTACGCGACGCTTTCCACCCACCCCACGCTCAAGGTCAGTACCTTTGCCGAGCAGGTGGTGAGCAGCCCATCCAGGCCGATGAAGCGCCTCGCCGCCGGCAGCTGGGTGTACGGCAGCTTCTCGACCTGGATCGGCTCGGACGACAAGAACCGCGGCTGGGACTATCTGGTGGCCGCCAAACAGGCCTACGACAGCGTGGTGGCCGCCGGGAAACTGAAACCCGATCAGCTGGCGCTGGCGACGCGCCAGCTTGCCGTGTGCGAAGGTTCCGACTGGTTCTGGTGGTTCGGCGACTACAACCCGGCCAGCAGCGTCAGCGATTTCGAGCAGCTGTACCGGACCCAGCTGCGCGAGCTGTATCGCCTTCTCGGGGTCGCCCCGCCGGCGCTGCTCGACGTGCCGCTGTCGAGCGGCGGCGGCTGGGCGGAAAACGCCGGCACCATGCGCAGGAATGCCGGATGAATTTCGATACCCATCGTGCCGGCCTGCTGCTGCATCCGACCTCGCTGCCCTCCGGCACGCTGGCCGATGCCGGGCGCTGGCTGGATTTTCTGCAGGCGGCCGGGATGGGCGTATGGCAGATGCTGCCGCTGGGCATTCCGCTGACGGGCCTGTCGCCCTACCAGTGCGCGTCAGCGTTTGCGGTCAATCCCGCGCTGTTTCCCGCGACGCGGGTGGATATGCGCCGTTTTGTCGGCTGGCATAACCGCCAGCGCCACTGGCTGGACGACTATGCGCGTTTCATCATCATCAAGGCGGAACACGGCGGCGCGCCCTGGACCGACTGGCCGGTGCCGTTGCGCGATCGCGACCCGCACGCGCTGGCCGAATTCGATGCGATCCATGCCGACAAGCTGAAGGCGGTGATGGTCGAACAGTATGGCGCCGCCCTGCACTGGCAGGGCATCCGTGCAGCTGCAGCGGAGCGCGGTATCCAGCTGTTCGGCGACATGCCGATTTTCGTCGCGCACGACAGTGCCGATGTCTGGTCGCAACGCCACCTGTTCCTGCTGGATGCAGGCGGCCATCCCACCGTGGTGGCGGGGGTGCCGCCGGATTATTTCTCCGAGACCGGGCAACGCTGGGGTAATCCGCACTACAACTGGCCCGCCATGCAGGCCGACGGCTTTGCCTGGTGGCGGGCACGGCTGCGTGCCCACTTCGAGTGGTTCGATCTGGTGCGTATCGACCACTTTCGCGGGCTGGCGGCGGCCTGGGCGATTCCTGCGCATGAGCCGACGGCCATTCATGGCGAATGGCTTGCCGCACCCGGGGCAGCCCTGTTGCAGGCGATTGCCGACGAGATGGGGGACCTGCCGCTGGTGGCCGAAGACCTCGGCATCATCACGCCCGACGTCACCGCGTTGCGCCACCAGTTCGGCCTGCCCGGCATGGCGGTGTTGCAATTTGCGTTCGATCATCATGCCGACAATCCGCACAAGCCCGAAAATGTGCACCCCGACACCGTGTATTACACCGGCACGCACGACAACGACACCACGCTGGGCTGGTGGCGTACGCTGCCCGAGCATGCGCGACATCAGGTGATGCAGCAGCTGGGCGTCGCGGACCCCGATGCGGTGCCGGATGCGATGATCGCCACGGTGCTGGAAAGCCGCGCCGCCCTGGCCGTGCTGCCGCTGCAGGACGTGCTGCACCTCGGCAGCGAGGCGCGCATGAATACGCCCGGCACGGACAATGGCAACTGGGGGTGGCGGTTTGAGTGGGATGCGCTGGCCCCCGAGCTGGCGCCCCGTTTGCTGGAACAGTTACAGAAAGCCCATCGATGCGAGCGTCAGACCACGCCATGAGCACCACCCTTCAGCCCTCGCCGGGCGTCTCCCTGCCCGTCGTCGACGCGCCGATCCTGCGGGTGCAGGCCGGCACGCATCACGACCCGTTCGAAGTGCTGGGCATGCATGCCCAGCCCAACGGGGAACTCCTGATCCGAGCCTTCCTTCCCGCCGCCGAGGCCGTCGAGCTGGAAGCGACCGGTGCGCGCATGACGCGCGTGAGCGGAACGGACTGCTTCGAGCTGACCCTGCCGCAGGGCAGCGCAGTCGCGGCGCACCCGCTGTTGCGCTGGCAGGACAAGGGGCGGGGCGCGTGGCATGTCACCCAATGTCCCTACAGCTTCGGTCCGCAACTGGGCGAGATGGATCTGTACCTGCTTGGCGAGGGGCGCCACTTCGAAGCCTGGAAAGTGCTCGGCGCACGCCTGAAGACCATCGATGGGGTCGCCGGGTGCCTGTTTGCCGTGTGGGCGCCGGCGGTGCAGCGAGTCAGCGTCATCGGCGATTTCAACGAGTGGGACGGCCGCCGCCACCCGATGCGCTGCCGCGGCACCTCCGGCATCTGGGAACTGTTCATCCCCGGCCTCGATGCCGGGCATGCCTACAAATACGAAATCCTCGGCCGCCATGGCCAGCTGGTGAGAAAGACCGATCCCTATGCGCGGCAGATGTTCCTGCGCCCGGAAACCGCCAGTTGCGTGCCGGACGACGTGCCTTATGCCTGGCAGGACGGCGACTGGATCGCGGCCCGCGCCCGTTTCGACTGGCAGCACCGGCCGATCAGCATCTACGAGCTGCACCCCGGATCCTGGAGGCGGCATGCCGACGGCAGTTTCTACACCTGGGGCGAACTGGTCGCCGAACTGATTCCCTATGTGCTGGATCTCGGCTACACCCACATCGAACTGATGCCGGTGGCCGAGCATCCGCTCGACGCTTCGTGGGGCTACCAGGTGTCCGGCTATTATGCGCCGACCGCGCGCTATGGTTCGTCCGACGACTTCCGCGCCTTTGTCGACGCCTGCCACCGCGCCGGCCTTGGCGTCCTGCTCGACTGGGTGCCGGCGCATTTTCCGAAAGACGATTTCGCGCTGGCGCGTTTCACCGGCGAGCCGGTGTACGAGCATGCCGACCCGCGCCGCGGCGAACACCAGGACTGGGGCACGCTGGTGTTCGATTTCGGCCGCAACGAGGTGCGTAATTTTCTGGTGGCCAATGCGCTGTACTGGCTGGAGGAGTTCCATATCGACGGCCTGCGCGTCGATGCGGTGGCGTCGATGCTGTATCTGGACTACTCGCGCAAGCCGGGCGAATGGGTGCCGAACCAGTATGGCGGACGCGAGAATCTCGAGGCGGTCCACTTCCTGCGCGAGATGAACACGGAAGTGCATGGCCGCTTTCCCGGCGTGCTCACCGTCGCCGAGGAGTCGACCGCCTGGCCGGCAGTGTCGCGCCCGATCGAACTCGGCGGGCTGGGGTTCTCGATGAAATGGAACATGGGCTGGATGAACGACAGCCTCGACTACATCGAGAAGGAGCCGGTCTACCGCAAGTACCAGCACAACCAGCTGACTTTCAGCCAGGTCTACGCGTGGACCGAAAACTTCGTGCTGCCGCTGTCGCACGACGAAGTGGTGCACATGAAGAAAAGCCTGCTCGACAAGATGCCGGGCGACATGTGGCAGCGCTTCGCCAACCTGCGCCTGTTCTACGCCTGGCACTACGCGCATCCGGGCAAGAAGCTGCTGTTCATGGGCGGCGAGTTCGGCCAGTGGAACGAATGGAACGAAGCCGGCCAGCTCGACTGGGCGCTGCTCGGGTTCCCGGCGCACGACAGCTTCCGCATGCTGCTGCGCGATCTCAACCGCCTGTACCGCAGCGAGGCGGCGCTGCATGACTTCGACTTCGATCCGCGCGGGTTTCGCTGGATCGACTGCCACGATGCCGACCAGTCGATACTCAGTTTCGTGCGCCAGGGACAGGATGCCTCGGCGCAGATGGTGGTGCTGCTCAACTTCACTCCGGTACCGCGCCACGGCTACCGCATCGGCGTGCCGTCGGACACGGCGTGGTGCGAGGTGCTGAATACCGACTCGATGTATTACGGCGGCACCAACCTCGGCAACGGCCAGCCCCTGCATCCCCAGCGTCTGCCCTGGATGGGTTTCGAGCAGTCCGTCGAGGTGACGCTGCCGCCGCTGGGGGGCGTTTTTCTCAAACCTTGCGGTTGATCCAGTCAAATAAGAAGGCACACGGAAAAAAACAATGAAACGCGGAGCGATGAAGATCCTGTTTGTGGCCAGCGAGGCCTATCCATTGGTGAAAACCGGCGGGCTGGGCGATGTGCTCTACAGCCTGCCCCATGCCCTGCAGGGACGCGGCGCCGACATCCGCCTGCTACTCCCGGGCTATCGCGCGCTGCTGCGCCAGCTCGACCAGATGCGCATTCTCGGCTGGCTCGATGTGCGTGGTGCCGAAGGCGTCGTCAGCGCGCGTATCCTGGAAACGCACCACCCCGATTTCGCCTTCCCGCTCTGGGTGGTCGACTGTCCGCCCCTGTTCGACCGCCCGGGCAATCCCTATGTCAATGCCGGTGGCCAGGACTGGCCGGACAACGCCGAACGCTTCGCCGTGTTCGCGCGGGTGGCGGCGCTGCTGGCGCAGGATGCGCTGGATATCGGCTGGCAGCCGGCCGTGGTGCACACGCACGACTGGCAGACTGGCCTGGTGGCGGCCTTCCTGGCCGATCAGCCGGCACGCCCCAAAACCGTGTTCACCATCCACAACCTCGCCTATGGCGGCCATTTTTCGCACACCGATTTCGTCCGCCTGCAGCTGCCCAGCCACTGGTGGTCGCCCGAGGGGGTGGAATTCCACGGCGGATTTTCCATGCTGAAGGCCGGCATCGTGTATGCCGACGCGGTCACCACGGTGAGTCCGACGTATGCGGCCGAAATCTGCACGCCGGCCTTCGGCTACGGGCTCGACGGCCTGCTGCTTTCCCGGCAGCACAAGCTGCACGGCATCCTCAACGGGATCGATACCCGGCTGTGGAATCCGTCCACCGATCCCCACCTGCCTGCGCATTATTCGGCGGGCCGCATCCTGCCCGGCAAGCGGCGCAACAAGCAGGCGCTGCTCGAGCGTTTTCTGCCACAGGTCGATGATGCGCTCATGCGAGCCCCGCTGCTGGGACAGGTGGGGCGGCTGGTCGAACAGAAAGGCATCGACTGGGTGCTGGCGGCGATCCCGATATTGCTCGCCGAAACCGACGTGCGCCTCGTGCTGCTCGGCAGCGGTCAGCCCGTTTATGAGCAGAAGCTCGCACGTCTGGCCAAGCAGAATCCAGGCCGCGTATTCGTCGTGATCGGCTACGACGAGGCACTGGCGCACCAGATCGAGGCCGGTGCGGACCTGTTCCTGATGCCTTCCCGTTTCGAGCCGTGCGGACTCAACCAGATGTATAGCCTGCGCTACGGCACGCCGCCCATCGTCTTCCGCACCGGCGGACTGGCCGACACCGTGGTCGATGCGGACGAGACGGCGCTCGCTGACGGCAAAGCGACCGGCTTCGTGTTCGACACGCCCGACGTCGCCGCGTTTCTGGATGCCATCCGCCGCGCGCTCGACCTGTATCGCCAGCCGGCGCAGTGGCGGCGCCTGCAGCAGAGCGGCATGCGCCAGTCCTTCGACTGGTCGGACAGCGCCGGCCACTACCTCGAACTCTATTCCATGTGATATCAGCGGGAGCCCCCATGTCTGCAGAGAGAACCGCCCCCCCGAACGCCATCCTGAAGCCCCTGCCGAGTGGCGGCGCAGACCTGGCGCAGGACTTCGAACGCTACCAGTATTACCACCTGGGACGCCTGCAGGGCTGCCCGCCGGTGTATACCTACAAGGCGCTGGCCTGGACCCTGCGCGACCGTCTCATGTCGGACTGGATGAACACCTATGCCGTGCGCGACCAGCCGGGCAAGCGCCGCGGGTATTACCTGTCGCTGGAATTCCTGATCGGCCGGGCGCTGTCCAACCACGTGCTCAATCTGGGGCTGGACGAAGCCTCGCGCGAAGCTCTGCACAGTTTCGGCCAGACGCTGGAAGCGGTGGTCGAGCTGGAGCCCGACGCCGGGCTGGGGAACGGCGGCCTGGGGCGGCTGGCCGCCTGCTTCATGGACAGTTGCGCCACCCTGGACCTGCCGGTGATGGGCTACGGCATCCACTACGAGTACGGGATGTTTCGCCAGCACATCGAAAACGGCTACCAGGTCGAGGAACCCGATCACTGGCTGCGCGACGGCAACCCCTGGGAGGTCGAACGCTCCGAGTTCACCTGCCGTGTGCCCTTCGGCGGCCATACCGAGCATTTCCACGACAAGGCGGGCATACCGCGCACGCGCTGGGCGGATACCAGCGACGTGCTGGCGATTCCCTACGACATGCCGATTTCAGGCTACCGCAATCATGTCGTCAACACCCTGCGCTTGTGGAAGTCCGCCGCCACCGACGAATTCGATCTCGACGAGTTCAATGCCGGCAGTTACAGCGAGGCCGTGCAGGCCAAGAACAACGCCGAGCACATCTCGATGGTGCTGTATCCCAACGACAGCAGCGAAAACGGCAAGGAACTGCGGCTGCGCCAGCAATATTTCCTCGCCTCGGCGAGCCTGCAGGACGCGCTGCGCCAGTGGCGCGCGGCGGGCAACACCGACCTGTCGAAGTTCGCCGAGCACAACGTGTTCCAGATGAACGACACCCATCCCACCATTGCGGTCGCCGAGCTGATGCGTCTGCTGCTCGACGAGGAACGGCTGCAGTGGGACGAGGCCTGGGCGATCACCTCGCAGTGCATGGCCTACACCAACCACACGCTGCTGCCCGAAGCGCTGGAGCGCTGGCCGGTGGCGCTGTTCGAACGCCTGCTGCCGCGCCCGCTGGAGATCATCTACGAGATCAACGCCCGCTTCCTGCGCGAGGTGTCGATGAAATGGCCGAGCGACATCGAGCGCCAGCGCCGCATGTCGCTCATCGAGGAAGGCGCGGTGCGCCAGGTGCGCATGGCCTGGCTGGCCATCGTCGGCAGCTTCTCCGTCAACGGCGTGGCCGCGCTGCACTCGCGGCTGTTGCAGGAAGGCCTGTTCCGCGATTTCGTCGAACTGTGGCCGGGCAAGTTCAACAACAAGACCAACGGCGTCACCCCGCGCCGCTGGGTGGCGCACGCCAATCCCGGCGTGACCGCGCTCATCAGCCGGCAGATCGGCGAAGACTGGATCGCCGACCTGTCGCAGCTGGAAAGACTGAAACCGCTGGCAGGCCCGGAACATGAAGCCTTCCACGCCGAGTGGCGGGCGGTGAAGCGCGCCAACAAGGTGCGCCTCGCCGCGCTGGTCGAAGCCGAGTGCGGGGTCGGGTTCAACCCGGACGCGCTGTTCGACGTGCAGGTCAAGCGCATCCACGAGTACAAGCGGCAGCTGCTCAACGTGCTGCACGTCATCCATCTGTACAACAAGGTCAAGCATGGGCGCCTGGACGGCTGGGCAGACCGCTGCGTGCTGATCGGCGGCAAGGCCGCACCGGGCTATGTCATGGCCAAGCGCATCATCAAGCTCATCAACAATGTGGCCGATGTGGTGAACAGCGACCCCGACGTCGACGGACGCCTGAAAGTGGCCTTCCTGCCGAATTACCGGGTGACCAGCATGGAAATCATCGCGCCGGCGACCGACCTGTCGGAGCAGATTTCCACCGCGGGCAAGGAAGCCTCGGGTACCGGCAACATGAAGTTCATGATGAACGGCGCCGTCACCATTGGCACCTACGACGGCGCCAACATCGAAATCCTCGACGCGGTGGGCGAGAGCAACTTCTTCCTGTTCGGCCTCAGGGCCGAGGAGGTCGAGGCGCTGCGTCCGCGCTATCAACCGCTGTCCTACATGGAGCACGATCAGGCGCTGCGCGAGGTGATCGACCTCCTCGCTTCCGGCCATTTCAATCCGCTGGAACCCGGGATATTCGACATGATCCTGGGCGCGCTGATGAGTCCGCACGACCCCTGGATGGTGATGGCGGATTTCCGCAGCTACGTCGACGCGCAGGCGCGGGTGGCCGAGGTCTGGCAGGACCAGGCTCGGTGGACGCGGATGAGCATCCTCAACACGGCGTCGAGCGGATTCTTCTCGACCGATCGCACCATGCGGGAATACAACGACGACATCTGGAAGCTGAAGTAGCCATGGATCCTTTCCAGGGACGCGGCGAAAAACGGGGGGCCGGCTCACTGTGGTGGCTCCACCTGCGCTACCCATCGAGTCAACTGCTCGATCCGGGCACATGCAAGGCGATGCAGGCTAAACGGCCTTTGGTCTGACCTTATTCAGGCAGGGCTCAAGAGCTTGGGCGTAACGAAAATAATCCTCAGCCTGCGGGGTGAAAAACAAGCTGACCAGGGCATCCTTGAGCAAGAACGGCAGTAGGGACGGCTGGTTCTTTCTTGCCCAGCGAAAGAGTCGGTGAAGATTCTTGTGAAGGCTTCGCCGGCGAATTTCAGACGGAATCAACTCGCCATGCTGGATTAGAAATTTACCGAATGTAATCATCATCGCATGCAACATGCGTGTCTGGTTACGACTGGTTTGGGTACCGTGACGCCGATAACATGCGAGCACTTCCGGTACGCGAGCGATCGAATAACGTGCCGAAAGGCGTAGCCAGCAATCCCAGTCTTCCAGTGCCAGCGTTTCGTCGAAGCCTCCGATTTTCAGAAAGGCCTCTCTGCGCAATGCCACAGTAGGATTGATGACCGGATTTCCCAGAAACAACGCCTCGTAGGCCTTGTGATCCGGGCCCTGAGCAGGGCGGCCAAGATCGTGTCGCTTGAGCCTCCGACCCGTGTAGTCGATATCTTCCACATCGGCGTAAACCAGCGCCAGTTCCGGATCGTCCCACTCCCGAATGGCTTGCCACTCTCTCATGATCTTGTCAGGCAACAAGGTGTCATCCGACCCCAACAAATGCACCCACTCCCCTCTACAGGCTGAGATGCATTCATTCGATGTTGCGCTCACGCCGCTGTTGGGGCGTGAATAAGCCTCAATCCTGCGGAATCGTGAAGCGTGCCGATCTAGAAAGGCTTTTGCGCGGGACAGGGTGTCGTCTGTAGAGCCATCATCGACGAGCACGATCTCAAGCTCGGGATAGGTTTGTGCACAAACGGAGGCAAGGCAGGCTTCGATGTAATCGACATGGTTGTAAGCGGGAATGGCCACGCTCATCAGTGGGTAGGTCATTTACCAGCGAGCACGAAGTACTGGACTGCAAGAAACTCTTCAAGCAAATGATGGGGATACCACCATTTGAGGTATTTGCCTTTGATGTTCGGCCTGACCTTCTGCACTTTCCAGCCGGTGTCAGCGAGTATTTTCAATAAGCTCGAACGCGTAAAGAAATGAAGATGCGTGCGATCCATGATTCCGGCATCCTGATATTCAAAACGACCCGAGAACAACAGGGGAAAGACCACGCTCTTATGCCGCACATTGGGGACACTGATCAACAGATTGACGTCTTCACTGGTGCTTGAATGCAAATCACGCAGGGTCTGCCAGGGGTCCGCAAGATGTTCCAGCACATCGGCCATGACAACTAAGTCATAGGAGCGCCAGGGAATAGCTTCAAATACGGTTTCGACCGCACCTTCCCATACCTTGCGCAACCCATCCGAGGCCACACGCGCAGCTTGCGGGTTCAATTCAATCCCGTCGCACGCCTTTACGATACGGTCCGAAATGAGGTCTTTGCCCAACAAGCCGGAAGCACAACCCAAATCGATTGCCGAAGAATAGCGAGCGTCATCGAGGAAATGCAAAAGCTCTCGGCGGTCGGCGCTGAAGTATGGGGAAAGCGAGTTTTGATCAGCCATCAGATAAATTTTAGCCTGTAAGCTTGTGCCCTGATACCGGGTTCCGGGTGTCGCCGCAGAATCTGGATGGGCGAGGAATATTGGCCTCGGCAGGTGATTCCTGATGCACATAAAAAGGCCGGGTTTCCCCGGCCTCAGACTGCTGACAAACCCCGTCTTTTCACGAAGGCGGGGTTTTGTTTTTGCGGATTTCGTTCAGGCGTGCCGAGTTGCCGATCGCGGCAACAATCCGCCAGCAAGATCGTACAAACGAATCTGAA
>JAJZRT010000064.1 GCA_021802595.1 Pseudomonadota bacterium | reverse complement strand
TAGTTGCCGTTCGTCATGACGTAGGTGTCGTCGCCGGTGTCCGGGGTGCCGTGGGTGTCGATGGCTTTCTTGAAGTCGCCGGTGAGCGTGGCGACGGGCGGGGTAACGGCGGGGGGGGTCCCTGCGCCCAGCACTATCCCGAGTGCGTTATCGGCCCAGCCTTTGACGAGCACGCTGTTATTGCCTTTGTGAACGAGCAGTTGCGTTGCGCCGTTGACAATGCTTTTGCTATAGACAACTCCGTTCTGGCTATCCACCCAGGTGTCTGTCCCGAGTTGCACCCACTTCGTGGGATCGGTCAGGGCGGCGCTGCCCTTGGCTTCGACGGCGCCGAATTTGACGACGCCCGCCCCGTCAGAATCGAGGGGGGCGTCGTAGCCGTCGCCGGGGTTGATGAGGTAGGTGTCGAAGCCGGTGCCGCCCAGGAGGGTGTCGTTGTTCGTGCCGCCGCCAAGATGGTCGTCACCCGCATTGCCGATCAACAGGTCGGCCTCGCTGCCGCCCACCATCCAGTCGTTGCCGGTCCCGCCGACCATGAAGGCTTTGCTGGCGCCGGCAGTGGCGGAGAGGCTGATTGCACCGGCCTGGATGAACCAGTCGGTGGCGGCGGGAAGGAGCCGTTCGACGATCTTGTGTTCTTCGAGGGTGAGGGTGTTCAGGTAGTTCTGGAAATAGAGTTGCCAGCCTTTGGCGTCGAAGAGTTTGGCCGACACGTCGGTGCGGTCGAAGCGGATGCCGCCGGCGACGTCGGTGAACAGGGCTTTGCCATGATCCGCCCCGCTCGCGGGCTCTTCGTAATATTTCTGCATGGCGAAGGCCACGAGGGTATTGGCGATGTCTTTGTTGGTGAGGGTGAAGCCGCCGTCCTGGGCGACTTTCCAGAGGTCGGCGGTGAAGCGGGTGACCATGGCGTCGGCAGCAAACGCGCCTTGTACCCCTGCTTCATGGCGCACGAGGCGTTCGAGTAGGTTCTCTTTAGGGTTGCTCTTATTGAGTGGATCGTTGTAAAAAAGACTGGGATCAAAGATCATCTTCAACAGATCAGGCAATTTGACGGTCACGTCGCCCAGCGTTTTGAGTGACGGAGCCGTCTGGTTGCTTTGCAGGAAGACGTTGAGCAATGCGATCGAATGCAGGTCGGATGAGCTGACTTCGGGGCTGGTATTGGGGATGCTGGCCTCGTTTCCGATGCGCTGGGCAGGGATAAGTCCGGCCACCTCGCCTTGCACGTTGAGGTTGGTCACCAGTCCTTCGTTTGGGATGCCGCCGTTGGTTTCTTGTAGCTGAATGTAGTTGTACAGACCAGCCAGTTCGGTTGCGGTGTGGCCCTTGGCACTGAGGGCGTTGTACAGAAGCGTAGCGTTCGACGCAGAGGCGGTTGCGGCGGCAGGCACCTGGTCGAAGGTGAAGGCGGTCTCGCCGAAGAACACGCCGACCAAGGCTGCCAGTGCACCGCCCAGGCTATGGCCGGTGAGCGTGATGTGGGCGCCGGGGTTGAGGGCCTTGACTTGCAGGTAGTATTCCACCGCATCCACCAACTGGTCGGCCCCGTTGACGCTGGCGCCCGTAATCAGGGGGATGTTGCCGTTCCAGAAATCGCTGTTGAAAAGGGAGGCGATGCCTTTGCTGAAGTCGGTGCCGGCGAAGGAGATGACGATTTCGTTCGGATTGGCAATATTTTGGAAGGAAACCGCTTCGAATCCGGATGCTCCGGTGAACGTGGGATAGGCAGGATTATTGGGGACATGGAAGAACTCTACCCATCCCTGTGGGATAGGAATCTGATTGATTCCGGGACGGTTGGAAATGTAAGCAGCACCTGCCATCAACGCGTATTCGATTACAGTAGTCATGATTTAATCCCTTTCAATATTTTCGTGGGGTTGTTCACTTTGGTGAGCGACTCACTTTTCAGGCAGCGGCTTCATCGGAAGCGGTGCTTTGGGACTTCGGTATTGTTGCGAGTTGAAATCAGGACAATTCACTGACGACCCATCCGTGCCTCGCTTCACTGCTTCACGCAGAATGGTCTTGTATTCAGGCGTGCTGATGTCGTGATTTGCTGCGTTGACGTCTTCGACGGCGTAAAAGGATTTCACAATTCTTGCGTCGGGCATGCCGACAACGACGTTGGCCATAGCGCCGACGAGCACTGGCGGCAGTTCAGCCAGGGTAATGCGTTTCCATTGCCCGTTCTCATACTTGAGCAATATCTGCGGCGGATTCGGCCTGTCCCATTTGTTGTAGGCGATGCAGCCCGCCGGATAGGTGGCGAGATAGGGCACGCCGTCAACGATGTCGAAGCGGAAGTGGTTGAGGCTGTTGGGTTCTGGCACCGAATCCCGGTAATCGCTCTTCCAGATAATGGTTCTACGATTGGGCAGGTTGAAGGTAACGGTCTCGTCCAGTGCTATGCGATTGTGACTCTCAAGCCCAGGATACCCGCCCAGGTTGTAATGCCGTTCGGCGATGATTTTGCTGCCGTCGTGCAGCAGCACCTCTTCCTTCCAGCTCGCGTGCCGTGGCTTCAGCACGCGCTCGGCCATCTCCTTGGCAAAATCGCCCACGCCACCCATCGAATTCGCGCTCATGCCACCCCCCAGAATCATCAGTGAAATCGCAATCGCCCAGCGCTTCATCGTTGTTCTCTTCTTCATGCCCCGATCCTCCATTCGTTGTCGTTTCCAGCCTCGCCCGAGAGATACACCCCACCGGCGAGCGCATAGCCGGAATCGATCTCGTGTAAGCAATCTGCACCTGGGTTGTCCAGGATCCAGTCCTTGCCCTGGCCGTACAGGATGTCGTCGCCATCGCCGCCGTCGATGATGTCGTTGCCGTGGTTCCCGGGCAAAGCCCAGACGACCGAATTCCCGACCGGCTGGTTTCCGTCGCCATGGATCAGGTCGTTATCGCCATCCCCGAACAGGACGTCGTCCTGGTCCATCCCCCATATCCAGTCCTTGTCCGCACCGCCATGCACGTAGTCGGCGCCCGTCCCCGCGGCAATGAAGTCGTTGCCCGCGCCGCCGTCGATGCGGTTGCCCTGGTCGCCGTCCAGTCTGTTTCTGGGTGCGTTGCTGTAATTGTCCGGCACGCCATTGGCAAAGGTGGCGTTATACCCTGTCGTCCAGTTGAATCCCGTCGCTTGCGGGTAAAAGTAGTTGTTGGTGGGTTGGACAAAGTTGGCCGAGGTGGGCTTGTCGATGGCCATGTCGCTGGAGCCATAAATAATGTCGTCGCCCGTGCCTCCGTTGAGCGTGTCTTTGCCCAATCCTCCCTGGATGGCGTCGCCTCCGGGGCCGCCTTCGATATGGTCGTCTCCGGCCATGCCGGAGAGGGCGTCGTCGCCGCCAAGGCCGTCGATCGCGTCGTTGCCGGCGGTGCCGCTGATGAGGTCGAGGGCGTTGGCTTCGCTGCCGTCCGGCGTGTAGTTGCCGTTCGTCATGACGTAGGTGTCGTCGCCGGTGTCCGGGGTGCCGTGGGTGTCGATGGCTTTCTTGAAGTCGCCGGTGAGCGTGGCGACGGGCGGGGTAACGGCGGGGGGGTCCCTGCGCCCAGCGCGATTCCCAATTCGCCGTCCGACCAGCCTTTAGCCACGGATGGCGGCGAACTCAGCCGGCCGAGCCGCATGGATTCCACGTGGCTATGAAGCTTGCGATGCATGCCTCTCCCCCTGTATTTTTTGATCCCCAAGTATTGCGCTTGGGGTTTTCTCGACTGTGCTGAGATGCCTGCGGGGTTGTCTATACAACTTTAGTTGTAGATTCGATCAACAAACTGATTTTTAAGGTTATTTGGTTTACAAGCCAAAGCGAACCAAAGGGGTCACCCATTAGCCGACCGTAGTCAAGCGCGAACACCTTACCCGCCCGCTTGTTGAAGGCGGGTTTTTCTTGCCTTGCATTCTGCCTTGTTGTTTCAGGCCGAACCCGTTTCCTCATTGCTGGCTACGACCGAATCGTGCCTGCCACCCATATGGATCAAGCGGTATGCGATGGACTGCCCCCCGCCCTGGCGGAATCCCGCCCCAGAGAAACGTTGGTGCCGCCGCAGTGTCCGGGTAACGATCACAGATCCGTGGCTCGCGGTATCCCGCGTCCAAACCCCAACTGGCTCACCCGGCAGACGACCCGGATACAACAACACAGGCGGTGACGGCAGGCCTCCATCCAGACTCGCTGGTTCATGCCCAGACCCCTTTACTGGCTGACCTGCCGTCACCAAACCATTCAGGCGAAACAGCGTTTCACATCGAACGGCTGTTTCGTCTTCAGCACGTGATAGCTCGCCCGCGCCAGCTTGTGCGCCAGCGCCTTGGTCGCCACGACCCCGTTCGTTCGGGCTTTCTTGCGGTCGAAGAATCGCCGTGCTTCCTCGTTGAAACGGCGTGCAAAGTTAGCCGCCTCGATGAACGCCCACACCAGATAGGCGTTGCCGTTCCTGGTATTGCCTTCGCCTTTCTTCTTGCCGTTTGAATAACGCGCGCTGTCCACGCAACGCGCATAGGAGGCGAAGTTGCCGACTTGGGCGAAGCGGCTGACATCGCCGGTCTCCAGCATGATGACGATGGCGAGCACCTCGCCGATGCCGGGAATGCTTTTGAGTCGCGCGTAGTCCGGGCGTAGCTTCGCGCCCTCCAGCAGACGCGCCTCGATCCGCCCGATTTCCAGGTTCAGCGCAGCCATGACGGCAACATTCGATTGCACGGCCAGGCAGACATCCGTTGCCAGCCCAAGGGCGTCCACGTCGCCGGCAGTCCAGCGCTTGATGGTATTACTCGCGACGCAACCTCCGGTCTGGCGGGCGAGGATATTCTGTACCGCCAGTACATGCCGGGTGCGGTCACGCACGAGCTGGATGCGCTTGCGGGCCAGATCGCGCAATGCGCGTTCCGTGGGCGGGTGGATGTAGCCGGTGGGCAGGATGCCCAGCCGCAACAGGTGCGCCAAATGTGCGGCGTCGGTCTCGTCGTCGCTGTACTTGAGTCCGTCGTAGCGCTTCATGGCGACGGTGTTGGCGAGCCTGACGGCGTAGCCTTCAGCCATCAGGCCATCGACCAGCCAGTACCAGTTGTAGGTGGATTCGACGACCACCCCGGCCAGTTCAGCGCGGTGCGGGGCGAGCAAAGCCAGTATCTTCTGAAGATCATTCGGACAACGCCGGCTGACGAGTACCTTGTCGGTTTCGTCAGTCACTACCACAACGCTATTGTTCGAATGCAGGTCTATGCCACAAAATCTCATCTCGGCCTCCTTTGAGTAAATAAACAAAGTTCGCACTTCGCTTTTTACTCCTCCGCCTCACAGCGGTGGGAGGTCGGCTAGATGATTCTCAGCATCGCATTGTTTTTTCTCGCCATCATTTATCTCATTGAACCGCCCCGGATTTTGAGGAGGCTCCAACTCTTGAGAAGATGGAGCCATGAAGAAACCCGTAAAGTTCTCCCCTGAAGTCCGCGAGCGCGCCGTGCGCCTGGTTGGCGAGTGTCGCGCCAGCCACCCATCACAGTGGGCCGCCATTGAATCGATAGCCGCCAAGATCGGCTGCTCGGCACCTACCCTGCACACTTGGGTGCGTCGGCATGAGATTGACACCGGCCAGCGTCCGGGCGTGACCACGATCGAGGCGCAACGCGTCAAGGAGCTGGAGCGCGAGGTCAAGGAGCTGCGCCGTGCCAACGAAATCCTCAAACTGGCGAGCGCGTTTTTCGCCCAGGCGGAGCTCGACCGCCGTCTCAAATCCTGAACGATTTTGTCGACCGGCATCGCGACGCCTTCGGGGTCGAGCCGATCTGCAAGGTCTTGCAGATCGCCCCATCGGGCTACCGGTGTCATGCCGCGCGCCAGCGCGATCCGGCGCTGCGTTGCGCGCGCGCACAATACGACGATGTGTTGATACCCGAGATCGAACGCGTCTGGCAGGCCAATCTTGAGGTCTACGGCGCGGACAAGGTCTGGCGGCAGATGAAACGCGAAGGGACCGAGGTCGCGCGCTGCACGGTCGAGCGGCTGATGCGCCGTCTTGGTCTGCGCGGCGCGGTGCGCGGCAGGGTCGTGCGCACGACGATTCCTGATCCCAGGCAGCCGTGTCCGCTGGATCGGGTGAATCGCCAGTTCAGGGCGGATCGCCCGAACCAGTTATGGGTGTCGGATTTCACCTATGTCTCAACCTGGCAGGGCTGGCTGTATGTGGCGTTCGTCATCGACGTGTACGCCCGGCGCATCGTCGGCTGGCGGGTGAGCCGGACGATGACGACGGACTTCGTGCTGGACGCGCTGGAGCAGGCGTTGTATGCCCGTCAGCCGGAACGCGACGGCAGCCTCGTGCATCACTCCGACCGGGGCTCGCAGTATGTGTCGATCCGCTACAGCGAGCGCCTGTCCGAGGCGGGGGTCGAACCCTCCGTGGGAAGCAAGGGCGACAGCTACGACAACGCGCTGGCCGAGACGATCAACGGGCTGTACAAGGCGGAACTGATCCACCGGCGCGGCCCGTGGAAGACGCGGGAAGCGGTGGAACTGGCGACGCTGGAATGGGTGGCGTGGTTCAACCACGTCCGTCTGCTCGAACCCATCGGTTATATCCCTCCCGCCGAAGCTGAGGCAAACTACTACCGGCAACTCGCCGAACAGGCCGAATCAACGGCCTGCACTTAAACCAAATGGCCTCCACGAAAGCCGGGGCGGTTCACTCTCGGTTGATGCCGCGCTGGACGACGTGTTGCGGTACTCCCGCTAATTTGATGCGCGGGCGACGGGGCATGATTGATCCTTATAAATAAACTCGAAGCCGACCCCTTTGGGTGCCTTTGGGTGCAACCTCAAGCGTATTGAGACGCTGATTCGGTTAAAGGTGTTTGCCTTTGACAGGGTAGGTGCGCCCGGATGCAGGGGGCGGTATGAAATCAGGTGAAATATCACCCGTGACCGGCACATGGCGTGCAAAAGGACAGGCAGAAACCTCACCCCCGGCCATAAATCTCAAAAAATGAAACCCGGTCGGGAAGTGTCGGTGTTTAAACGCGATTTATAGAAGTGCCCATAATCGAGGCATCTACATAATCGGCCTTATGTGGAGCTCCACATAAGGCCGATAACCCGCCAACTGTGGTGAACCCCCATTCAGAATGCAACGGTCCGACCAAGTCGTTTGCCGGCTGTGTCACCTGCCGGCGTTGACCGATGTCAATAAAACCGAAATACTCCACTCGCCAATAAATACGGTTACTTGTGCAACCCTCCAGCCAAGAGAGGACCGCCAGTTCGATGCCAGGACAAGAGACACACCGCCTCGCCGGCATATTGCTGTTGGTCGCAAGCATTCCGCTCCTTCTGTGGCAGGCCGTTCCGGCCAATCAGTTGTCGATCTCGGCGCCGGCGTTCCTGGCCGCCCATTCGATGATGGAGATCTTCGCCGTCATCGTGGCGGCGCTGGTTTTCTTCACCGGTCACGGCGCGCAGGAAACCGTGCGCTCGATTCGCGCCGTGGTGGTGGGCTGCGCGTTTCTGGCCGTGGCGCTGTTCGACATGCTGCATTTCCTCTCGTATGCGGGCATGCCGGACCTGATCACGCCCAATACGCCCCACAAGGCGATCCTGTTCTGGCTGAGCGCCCGCCTCGCCGCCGGGGCGGGGCTGCTGGCCTATGTGCTGCTTCCGGAAACGCCCGTCACGCATTATCCGGCGAGCCGTTATGGCTGGGCCGGGGTTCTGCTGGTGCTGGGAGCGCTTTCCTACGGGCTTCTGGCCGCGCCCCAGGCGATCCCGGCCATGTATGTGGCCGGCCAGGGCATGACTGCGCTCAAGCTGACGCTCGAATGGGGGATGTTCGTCTTCTACCTTTCGATTGCCGTCCTGCTGTACCTGCGCCGCACGCGGATCACCCACTGCGATATCGAGAGCCTGATGCTGTCGCTGCTGCTGATGGCGGCGGGCGAACTGTTCTTCATCGTCTATGTGGAGGTGAGCAGTACGGCCAACCTGCTGGGGCACACCTACAAGGTGTTTGCCTATTATTTCCTCTACCGCGCGATCTACGCCGAGGCGGTCAGCCGGCCGTTTCGCCAGATGCGCCATATGCTCACCCATGACGACCTGACCGGGCTACCGAACCGTACCGCATTTGGCGAACGCCTCAACCAGTCCGTCGTCCGTGCCCGCGACGGACAGGTGCCCTGCGCCGTGCTGCTGCTCGACCTGGATCATTTCCAGAATGTGAACGACACGCTGGGCCACGAGCAGGGCGACCTGCTGCTGGTGGCGGTCGCCCAGCGCATCCGGGCAGCCCTGCCGAAAGCGGCTTTCCTGGCCCGCTTCAGCGGCGACGAGTTCGTCGTCATGCTCGAAAACGCACCGGCCGACCAGGCCCGGCTGGTGGGCCAAACCCTCATTCAGACGATGGCCCGCGAGTTCGACATCGGCAACGACCGCCTGGGAATCAGCGTCAGTATCGGCATCGTCACCTACCCGAGTGACGGCGAGTCGGCCAGCGTCCTGATGCGCTATGTCGACCTCGCCCTGCACCGTGCCAAATCGGCCGGTCGCAACTGCCTCACGGTGTTCAGCCGCGATCTGTCCGACGAAATCCAGCGCCGCGTGCTGCTGGAGGCACGCCTGAAGCAGGCCCTGGACCGCAAGGAACTGGCGCTGCACTACCAGCCCAAACTGGAAATCCTGTCCGGCCGCCTGATGGGTTGGGAAGCCCTGTTGCGCTGGCAGCCGGCGGAACTGGGCGCGGTCAGCCCGGAGGAGTTCATCCCGGTTGCCGAGCACACCGGCCTCATCCTGCCGATCGGCGACTGGGTGCTGCGCGAGGCGTGCCGCCAATTGCGCGCGTGGCAGGACGCGGGCCTGATGACCGGCACGATGGCGGTCAACCTGTCGACGCGCCAGTTCCGCCAGAAGGACCTGGCCGAGGAAGTCAGCACCGCCTTGCGCGACAGCGGGCTGGCGCCGAACGATCTCGAACTGGAGATCACCGAGTCGTCGCTGATGGACAATCTGGCGACGGCGGCGAACGTGCTGGCGGAACTGGAGCAGCTGGGCATCCGCATCGCGGTGGACGACTTCGGCACCGGCTATTCCTCGCTGAGTTATCTCAAGAGTTTCCCCATTCACTGCCTGAAAATCGACCGCTCGTTCATCCGCGACATTCCGGGCGACGAGAACGACACCGCCATCGTGCGCACCATCATCGCGCTGGCCGGCAGCCTGGGGCTCACCGTGGTGGCAGAAGGCGTCGAGACCGATGCGCAGCTGGGCTACCTGCGCAGCAACCATTGCGATCAGGCCCAGGGCTACCTGTTCAGCCGGCCACTGCCGCCGGATGAATGCATCAGGTATCTGCGGTCGCGCCAGCGGCTGGAAGCGGCGTAGTCATGACGCGACCATGAAAAAAGCCGGGCATCGCCCGGCTTTTTTCATTTCTGCGCAGGGACCAGCTCACGCGGCCTTTTCGTGATGGTAGCCGGTCACGGTATCCACTTCGGTCTTGGAGCCGAGGATCACCGGCACGCGCTGGTGCAGGCCTTCGGGTGCCAGGTCGAGGATGCGCTGGTAGCCGGTGGTCGCGGCGCCGCCCGCCTGCTCGACGATGAAGGCCATCGGGTTGGCCTCGTACAGCAGGCGCAGCTTGCCGGCCTTGGCGGGGTCCTTGGTGTCCTTGGGGTACATGAAGATGCCGCCGCGGGTGAGGATGCGGTGCACTTCGGCGACCATCGAGGCGACCCAGCGCATGTTGAAGTCCTTGCCGCGCGGACCGGTCTTGCCGGCCAGGCACTCGTCGACGTAGCGCTGGACGGGCTTTTCCCAGAAACGCATGTTGGAGGCGTTGATCGCGAATTCCCTGGTTTCGGTCGGGATGCGCATGTTGGGATGGGTCAGCACGAACTCGCCGACGTCGCGGTCGAGCGTGAAGCCGTTGGTGCCGTGGCCGAAAGTCAGCACCAGCATGGTCGAGGAACCGTAGATCGCGTAGCCGGCGCATACCTGCTGGGTGCCGGTCTGCAGGAAGTCTTCCATCTTGGCGGCGCGGCCGGCGACCGGGGCCTTGAGGATCGAGAAGATGGTGCCGACCGAGATGTTGACGTCGACGTTGCTGGAGCCGTCGAGCGGATCGAAGACCAGAAGATATTTGCCGAGCGGGTACTGGTTGGGAATCGCATATACGTCATCCATTTCTTCGGACGCCATGCCGGCGAGGTGGCCGGCCCACTCGTTGGAGCGGATCATGATGTCGTTGGTGATGACGTCGAGCTTCTTCTGCGTTTCGCCCTGCACGTTCTCGGATTCCAGCGAACCCATCATGCCCAGCAGCGCACCCTTGTTGACGGCGTTGGAGATGGCCTTGCAGGCGGTGACGACGTCGTTCAGCAGCGAGGTGAAGTCGCCGGTGGCGCCGGCGGTGCGGCGCTGCTCTTCAATGATGAACTGGGTAAGGGTGGTGCCGGTGTGCATGACGATCTCCAGAAGCGGGATAGATAAATATATTAGAACAATCAAACATTTTATCACGTGATAAAGGCATCAAATACCCCTGTCAGGCACGTGAAATTCGGGCATGAAAAAACCCGCCACGCGGGCGGGTTGATGGGGAGGGCCGGCTGTTCAGCCTTGCGTGCGCCGGGTCACGCGGAAGCCGATCAGGCCGAGGCCGGCCAGCATGGTCATCCAGGTGGCGCTTTCCGGCACCGGTTGCGCCACGGGATTGATCGTCAGGGACTGCAGCCTGGCCAGGTCGCCCAGCTTGTCCTTGTTGGTGGCGCTGGCGGCGATCGCCAGCCAGTCGTAAGTCCCGGGATAGGCCGCAGCCAGGCTGACGGTCTTGATGTCGTTCACCTTGCTGGTGTTGCTGTAGGTCGTGGCGGTTCCGCCCAGCAGGCTGGCTTTCAGGCCGGCCGGGCTGAAGGTGCCGCTGCCGGCCCAGAGGCTGAGGTCGGAGTCGCCGCCATACTGTTGCAGGCTCAGCGACTGCAGGCTGACCGCCTGGGAAAACTGGAACAGGATCAGGTCGTCGGCTTTCGTGTTGCCCAGCACACTGGCGTTGCCCGTGCAGTTCACCCCTTCGCTGCTGTTGCACACGCCGAGGCCCGCACCTGAGGTGAGCGTCAGTGCGGCCGTCGCGAATTTCTTGCCGATTCCCGTGCTGCCCCAGGCGCTGGCCGTGAGCGTCACGCCGCCGACCGTGGCGGTGTAGCTGTTGCCCAGGGCTGCGGTGGAGACGCTCCCCGAGGTGAACGAGAAATCGATG
>JAJZRT010000063.1 GCA_021802595.1 Pseudomonadota bacterium | reverse complement strand
CCTTCCGGCCCGACGCCGGCGCCGGGCGCGGAAGCGCCGGCAGCGTTGTTGGTCAGGTCGACACTGTTGCCGACGATGGCCGAGAGCGTATCGGTGGTGGTCGCGCTCACGCCCGGATCGGCCGTCGAGGTGGCCGTCTTCTGCACCGTGTAGGGGCCGCCCGTGGCCGAAGGCGGCAGGATGGCCTTGAGCACCACGGTGGTGGAGACGCCCGCCGCCAGCGGCCCGGTATCCGGCGTGCCGTTGCCGTTGCTGTCGATCAGCGGCGTGGCGCCATCGGCCTGGTAGAGGACGAAAGTCGTGCCGGGCGGGAAGGTGTCGGCGCCGACGGCGATGTCGAAGCTGTCCGTGCCGTTGCCCGTGTTGGTGACCACGTTGGCGAAGGCCACGGTGCCGCCCTGGGTGGCGCTGGCCACGGTTTCACCGCTGAGGGTGACGCCGTTGCTGCGGCTGACGCTGAACTGCACGGTGTTGGTGTTGCCAGGAGCCACGTCGGCGCTGCCGTTGTTGTAGGCATAGGCCGCCGTGTTCGCGGTGGCGGGATTGGCCCCGGACGCCAGGTCTGGCGCGATCTTCACCTGGAAGCTGAGCCGTCCGCCGCTGCCCGCTTCCACCGTGGCGATGACCGCGGTGACACGCCCGGACTGGGTGATGTTCCAGTCGTAGACGATGCCGCCCTGGCTGTCGGTGTTGTCGGCATCGCTCAGCACGGTGCCGCCGGTGGCGCTCCAGCGCGCGCTGTTGGGCACATAGCTCATGCCCGCGGGCAGCGCATCCATCAAGGTGACGTTGCTCGCCGCGACGTTGCCGCTGTTGGTGTAAGCCAGCGTGATGGTGCGGGGGCCGGAAGGCGACGGGCCGGAGGTCTGGTCCATGGCCTTGGTGACGTTGATGACGGCGTTGGTGGTGACCGTGGTGGTGTCGGTGTTCGAAGCCGTGGTGCTGGCCGCGAAAACGCTGCTGGCGGTGACCGTCAGATCGTTGACGGAGCCCGAGGCCGCCGAAGCCGGCACCGTGCCCATCGCTACAAAGCGGAACTCGCCGCCGGCTGCCAGGATACCGGTCGAGGTGACGGGGGTGTTGTTGTCCGGCACGCCGTCGCCATCGGCATCGGCATACAGGGTCACGCTGCCGAAGCTGAAGCCGCCGCCGTTGCCGGTGGCGAGGTTATAGCTGTCGGCGCCGTTGCCGGTGTTGGTGAGGGTATGGGGATAAGCCACCTGGCCGCCTGGCGTGACATATTTCGCGCCGTTGGCCGTCAGGGTCAGGGCTGCCACCTGCTGCACCACGGTAGTGACGGTGTTGGAGGTGACGGTGCGGGTCACGTTGGCATTATCGGTATAGGTGGCCGAGGCCTGGTTGCCGATGCGGGTGCCGGCCGCCGGAGTGGCGGCCTGGGCCGGGCCGATGGCGAACAGCCAGACCGCCGCGACCAGCAGCAGGAACGGGAAAGCGAGCCAGGCGGATTTGTGGCGATGCACGGCGATGCTTGTGTTGGTGGAAATCATTTTGTTTCTCCACGGGGCGTATTACTTGGGCTTGTGGGAAGGAATTCCGTCACCTTCATGCGCGCCTTGACCACTGCGCTGGCGCCGGGTGCGAGTTCGCCCAGATTCCATTGCAGATAGCGGTACTCGGCGACCGGCACCGGCCGTGTTTCACGGCGACCGTCCGGCAGCGTCACCGCACGTGTCAGCGGCGTAGGCGCGAAGTGCCGGCCATCCACGCTGGCACTGACCGACAGCGGCGACGCGCTGTTTGGGAGGTATTCGAGACCCTCGACCGGCACCGGTACGGTGGCCTTGACCTGGGTGGTCGGCGTCTTCCCGGTGTTGCGGTACTCGGCGCGGTATTCGAGCAGGTCGCCGGGCTTCGCGGAGTCGGCCGGCAACTGTTTTTCCCGTCCGTCGACGATCACGACTTTATGCACCGTCAGCTTGATGTTCACGGACTCCGGTTCGTGGGCCGCCCAGGCGTGGGCGGTGGCGATCACCGTCGTCGCGGCGAGGAGGAGGGTTATTAGCGATTTCATGATTTCTCCTGTGTGTGTGGTGTGGGCTGGAAAGCCGGGTATCATATTTATCATTTCAGGTGCGAGAAAAGGCCGTGCCCGGTGCGACGGCGCGGCTCATGGCGGCGGCTGAGAAGCAAAGGTCCGTGGTGGCGAGCGTTGAGAGCGTTTTAATGGCGGATTTCATGGTCGGTTTCCTGGATGGTGGAAGATGGGCCGAACGCCGGCCTGAATAAAGAATATCATATTTATCACTTCTGTCAAATTTATCTTTTTGCTTTGGCGAGGAAACGCTTTACAAATTGATAAATATTGTAATAATGAGCGATCTATAAAGTAATCAGGATCATCATGGAAAGCGATTTGTGTACGACACGGGAAGCTGCGCAGCGGCTGGGGGTATCCCTGCGCACGGTGCAGTTGTGGGTGGAAAGCGGCGTGCTGCGGGCCTGGAAAACGGCCGGGGGGCACCGCCGCATTCTTGTCGCCTCGGTCGACGAGATACTCAAGCAGCGGCGCGCGGCGCTGGGCGGTGCGGAAGCGCCGACTGCCGCCGCGCCGTCGTTCACGCTGGTGGTGGTGGAAGACGACCCCGACCTGCTCAAGCTTTATAGTTTGTACGTGGCCTCGTGGAATCTGCCGCTGCGTCTGGTGACGGCAACCAACGGCTTCGAGGGGTTGATGCGCATCGGCGAAACGCAACCGCAAATACTGATTGCCGACCTCAACATGCCGGGCATGGACGGCTTTCGCATGATCCGTTCATTGCGCGCCAGCGCCGATTACAAGGACATGGAAATAGTGGTGGTCACGGCGCTGGGCAAGGCGGAAATCGCCGACCGGGGCGGCCTGCCGGAGGACGTGAAAGTGATGACCAAGCCTGTGCCCTTCTCCGAACTGGAGCGGCTGGTGCGCGCGAGGCTGGCGGCCTGAGGTCTGTTCGCCATGACGTCTAGCACCAAAGCAGAAAAGCCATCGCGCGGCAATGCCGAAATGTTGCTGGCCGAGAGCCGCACGCGCTACAAGGCCATTTTCGAGACGGTGGTGGACGGCATCATCACCATCGACGAGAGCGGCCGTATCGAAGCCTTCAACCCCGCCGCCGAGCGCATCTTCGGTTACACCGCCGATGAAGTGATCGGTCGCAATGTCAGCTTGCTGATGCCCGAACCCTATCGCTCCGCCCACGACGGCTATCTCGCCAACTATCTACAAACCGGTCGCGCCGGCGTGATCGGCATCGGCCGCGAGGTGACGGGGCGGCGCAAGGATGGCAGTACCTTCCCGATGGATCTGGCGGTTGCCGAAAAGAACATCGCCGGACGCCGCCGCTTCAACGGCATCGTGCGCGACATCAGCGCACGCAAGGCGGTGGAGCGCCGGTTGCAGGAGACCCTGTCGCTGCAAAGCGCGATTCTCTCCAGTGCCAGCTACGGCATCATTTCCACCGACGCCGAGGGTATAGTCCGCACGTTCAATGCGGCGGCCGAAGGCATTCTCGGCTACCGTGCCGGGGAAGTCGTCGGCCAGCAGGCGGCCCTGCTGTTCCACGATCCGGACGAACTGGCGGCGGATGCCGCGGCCTTGTCCGCCGAACTGGGGCGGCCCGTCGCAGCGGGGGTGGAAACCTTTGCCCTGCGCATCGCCGCCGGGGCCTACGAGCGCGAGTGGACGTATATCCGCAAGGACGGCAGCCGCGTTCCGGTGCGGCTTTCGGTGAGCGCGCTGCGCGACGAGTCGGATACCCCGACCGGCTTTCTGGGTGTCGTCAGCGATGTGAGCGAACAACGCCAGGCGCGGGAACGGCTGCAACGCTTCAGCAGCGAGATGCAGGCGATTTTCACCCTGAGTCCCGACGGCTTCGTCGCCCTGGACGAACGCGGGCGGGTCACCTATGCCAACCCGGCCTTCCTCGCCCTGACCGGCATGGCCACCGGCGCACTGCAGGGCGCCGGCGAGGACGATCTGTACCGCCGCCTGGCGCCACTCTGCGAACCGGGGCATGGCCTGGCGCCGATTGCCGCCATGCCGGATGGCGCCAGCGATGTGCTCCATCTGGCGCGCCCCCATCCGGCCGTCCTCAAGCGTTCGGTGCGCCGCATCCAGGGCGAGGGCGGGCGCAATCTGGGGCGCGTGCTGTATTTCCGCGACATCACCAGCGAAATGGAACTCCAGCGCATGAAGAGCGAATTTCTCGCCGCCGCCGCGCACGAACTGCGTACCCCGCTGGCCAGCATTCTCGGCTTCGCCGAACTGCTGATGAGTCAGGACTACGACGCCGAAACCCGGCGCGACCTGGTGGAGACCATCCATCGCCAGTCATCCAACCTGGCGGGGCTGGTCAACGAACTGCTCGACCTGGCCCGCATCGAAGCGCGTGCCGGCAAGGACTTCAACATCCGCGTACAGGCGCTGCTGCCCATCATCGACGCCACCGTGCGCCACCTGATGGTGCCCGGCGATCCGCGCAAGGTCACCCTCAAGCTCGCCAGCAGCCTGCCGCCAGCGGCGGTGGACGCCGACAAGCTGGAGCAGGCCCTGCTCAACGTGCTCGCCAATGCCTACAAATATTCTCCGAACGGCGGCGCGATCGAACTCGCCACTTTGACACGGCAAGGGGAGGGCGGCCCGCAAGTCGGCATCGCGGTTACCGACCATGGCATCGGCATGACCGCCGACGTTGCCGCGCGGGCCGGCGAACGCTTCTACCGCGCCGACCACGCCGGCGGCATCCCCGGCGCCGGCCTGGGCCTGTCGCTGGTCAAGGAGATTCTCGACATTCATCGCGGCGAACTCCAGATCGAGACCCGCCCCGGCGAGGGCGCCACCGTCACGCTTTGGCTGCCGACGGCGGATGCCGGCGCTACCCATGCCTGAGTGGAGATATGCTGCGGCGTAACGTTACCTACGCCGACTCTCGCAACGTATTTGTCGGTGCAAGCATAATATCTAATACCTCATACGGCCTCACTCTTGGGGATTCCAGATAGAAATGCCAACAATCCAACCCGTTCGTGGTGAGCTTGTCGAACCACGCACACCCTTCGACAAGCTCAGGGCGAACGGTTGGTTGTGGGGTGGAACGGGCTACTAGAAGCTTCCTGGACTCAATGAGTCCCTACAATCGACGGGAGAATGGCCGCTTTACGCCACAAATAAATTATTGGCGAAATTCTGCTAACGACCCCTTAGCTAGGGCAGCACTTTTCGCCCTCGATAACTCGATAAGCCCCGCATTTAACAGCACGAGGTTATGTCGCAGTCGCTCGACCATGGAGCGAAAAATCGGCACAATAGCTCCGTTTAGCGATGCTGCCAAAGCGGAGCGGTGATTCCAAACACGAGGAGATCCACATGTCTCAAATTACTCTCAAAGGCAGTTGCCTATGCGGCGCCGTTCACTATGAAGTGAGCGGCGATCCGCAACAATTTTATCATTGCCATTGCGCGCGTTGCCGCAAGTCATCAGGGACAGGGCATGCGACAAATCTGATGATGACAAACGCACAGCTTGTTTTCTCCCAAGGCGAGTCCATGCTGAAACGTTATAAGGTGCCGGAAGCCAAACGATTCACCCGGCAGTTTTGCGGTAACTGCGGCAGCTCCGTGGCGCGCGTCGTTCCTGAAATAGATGCGGTGGTCGTTCCAGCGGGATCTCTGGATAGTGAGGCTCCAATAAAACCTCAGGCGCGGATATTATGGGACTCGCGCGCGGAATGGTCCTGCGATGGTGACGCGTTGCCGCGGTACGCGGAATATCCGGCCTGAAGTCAAAAATCTGCGCTTTTTGACCTCTCAGCATCTCCGCTTGTTCGGCGCTCCCGACCATCCCCCTACAACGATCATGCCGCCAGCGGGCGGCGCGACGGCAGCATCGAGATTGAGACACCACCCAGCACAAGCAGTCCGCCGACCATCTGCGCTATGGTAGGCCAAGTCCCGAGTGCTGCACCTAGCAGCATGGCGGATACCGGCACCAGATTGAGAAAAATTGCCGTGCGTCCGGCGCCGAGGCGCTGAATTCCGATAGTCCAGAACAGATAAGCCAACACCGTACCGCCCACAACCATCACTGCCAATGCGAAACCAGCCCTGGCACCCAGCGCATGCACGGGTGCGCCACTGCCGAGCGCGATGCATAGCAACAAACCAGCCCCGGCAGCCATGACCAGGGTAGTGTTGCCGAGGGCTGAGCCTTTTGGCATGTAGCGGCGTCCGAGGACGTTATACAGCGCCCAGGACACATTGGCGGCCAGCATCAACGCATCGCCCGGCGCTACGTGCAGCAAAGCCAGCTTGGCCATGTCGCCCTGCGCGATCACTACGGCCACGCCTGCCAGCGCCACCGGCAGCGCCAGCAGGTGACGCAGCCCTGGCCGTTCGCCTAACAACGCGCCCGCCAGCAGAGTTGTTAGCAGCGGGTTGGTCGCCATGATGAGTGCGGCGTTGTCTGCGCTGGTAGACCGCAGCGCATTGAAGAAAAGCAGGTTAAATGCCACGATGCCCACGCCGCCGAGCAGCAGGTAAGCGCCGGCATGGCGGCGCAAGAGGCCAAGCAAATCCTCTTTGCGCAAGACAGCTATGGCGAACATCACCGATGCGCCAAGCAGAAAACGCAGGGCTGCGGCCCATAGCGGCGGCAAGTCGGCGAGGACCGGGTCCGCCAGCACGAAGTTGGCGCCCCAGAAAAAGACGGATGCCGTAACGAGAAGGTAAACGGTGCTGATGCCCATGGATCTCTCCGATCACGAAAACTAATGTTTGCAAACTGTATGTGGCAATAATGCATTACACAAGCTAGAATTCCTCGGATCATAGTTAAGGTAATCTAATGCCTCGACGCCTTCCTCCCCTCAACGCCTTGCGTATGTTCGAGTCTGCGGCCCGACTCGGTTCCTTCGCACGTGCTGCAGAGGAATTGCACGTCACCCCCGCGGCGGTCAGCCAGCAGATCAAGCTCCTGGAAAGCCACCTTGGCGTGACCTTGTTCAGCCGCGGAAAGTCGTCGCACTTAAGCGAATCCGCCAGCGCCGTGCTTCCGCTCATTACGGAAGCGTTCGATCAACTTGAGCGAGCCGTGAGCAGGGTTCGCGCGAGCCATACGGATGGCCCCCTGGTGGTGTCAGCGCCACCCGCTTTCGCCGCACGCTGGCTGATTCCGCGCCTGGACGATTTCCATGCCAGCCATCCAGGTGTGGAATTACGGCTGATGGCAACGCGGCGGTTAGTGGACTTCGCCCTGGAAGATGTGGACTTGGCAATCCGTTTCGGCGCGGGTGCGTATCCGGAGCTTTACGTTGAGCGCCTCATGTCGGAGTCGATTGTACTGGTGGCAGCGCCAAAACTGGCGACTGCCATTACGGCACCGAACGACCTCGCCCACTGCATTTTACTCGAAGACGAATGGCATACCGTGGACGGTGTGTTCCCCGATTGGGAGACCTGGCTCGCAACCTTGGGAGTCAAAACTGATAAACCTCTGCACGTTCAGTATTTCAGCGATTCCAGCTTAGCCATCCAAGCTGCCGTGGCCGGCCTTGGAGTTACCCTGGCATGGCATAGCTTGGTGCTGGATGACCTGAAAAGCGGGCGTTTGGTTCGTCTTCTTGATCAAGCGATCCCAACGACGCTTGGCTACCATTTGGTCATGCCGCAAAATCGCTCGACTCTCGGAAAAGTAGTGGCTTTTCGGACATGGCTGGTGGAGCAAGCAGTGAGACAATCACCGGCCGACTAAGAAAACATGGCGGTTTCACTAGAAGCCGCTGCTGATCGGCACAGGCCGGTAGACTAGGGATGTAGCGCAGTAGCAGTAGAAGAGTGAGTGGCGTTGATACGCTCCGCGAAGACTTCCTTGGCAGCGAACAAGCCGTTTTGGGCTGCAGGGAAGCCGGCGTAGACAGCCATTTGCATGATGATTTCGACTGCCTCATCCATTTTGGCGACCAAACGCTCACGATGGAGCTTGAGCATCGTAACCAGTCGTTCACAAATGGCTGCTTTCGGACCATTGGAATAGATGCTCGAAGGTCGGAAGGTCGATTGGTGTTCTTTCGCAAATGGCGATGGAATTAACGCGCCCCGAAGGTTTTTATTAGCCTCAACTTGTTAACGGCTTGTGTAATTTTCCTGCTTTTGTGGCACCTAGGTATCATTTTTATCAAATAATTGACAAAGTGATAAATATGATACAGACTCCTGAAATGATAATTCTGAAACTTCAGGAGTCCAAACATGAACGTCCCTCTGCCCCAAGTCAGTCATGCGGCAATCGACCGCAAGATCGAGAGTTTTGCCGCGGCTATCCACCGCCTGATGACCGAGCGCGACCAGGCGCTGGAGGCGTCGCGCCGCACCCGGCGCGACGCTCTGCTGCGGCTCGCGGCAGCGGCGGAGCTGAAGGATGACGATACCGGCGTGCATATCGTGCGCATGGGTTACACCTCGGCCTTGATCGCGCTGGCGCTGGACTGCCCGACCGACTGGTCGGAGCGGCTGTTTTACGCCAGCCGCATGCACGACATCGGCAAGCTGGGCATCCCGGACAATATTCTGAAGAAATCCGGCCCGCTCACCCCCGAGGAGCGCGAGGTGATGAATCGCCATCCCGAGCTCGGCTGGGCACTGTTGGCCGATGCCGACAATCCGTTGTTCCAGTTGGCGGCCGAAGTCGCGCTGACTCACCATGAACGCTGGGACGGCAGCGGCTACCCCGGCGGGATGGCGGAAGAGGCTATCCCCCTGTCCGGGCGCATCGTGGCGGTGGCGGATTTCTTCGACGCCCTGACGATGGATCGCGTTTACCGTCCGGCCTTTTCCGACGAGCGGGCGCTGGCCATGCTGGGCGATGAGTCGGGCCGTCATTTCGATCCCAAGGTGGTGATGGCTTTCTTTGCTGCGAAGGAACGCATCATCGCCGCCCGCGACCGTGTCAATGGCGGCGAATCCCCAAGCCTGGCAGATACTTGGAGATTAGCATGAGGCCGCTGCTGCACGGCCTCACCGCGGCGCGCGTGGTGCGGGCCTTCAGCGAAAAATCGGCCGAAACCACCGTTGCAACATCGTCCAAAACTTCACGGGAGCATTCTCATGTCTGAACGTATCACCGCCTTTGTTTGCGGTCTGGCCGCCCTGTTTCTCGCCACCGCCGGTCATGCGGAAGTTCCGGCCGCGCCGGTGACGTTCCAGGGCGAAACCCTGTTCGAGATCCGCGCGCCGTTCGGGGCCTTCACGCCCACCGAGCGGGCCGCAGCCATCGCCGGGCGTCTGGAGGTTCTCGCCGGGCAGACGGAACCGGTGCGGATCACGGTCGGCAGCTACGAGTCCGTCAGCGAAATCAGGAGCGGCGAGGCGATCATCATGGCGGTCACGGACGCTGACGCGGCGGTGGCGGAACAACCTCGCAACGAACTGGCCGGCGCCTACGCCCGGCGTATGGAGGAAACGCTGGTCAGGGCACAAACAGAACGCTCGACGCAACACCTGCGCCGGAGTTGGATCTACACAACGGCGGCGACGGCCGCGCTGGGGCTCTTCCTGTTCGGCCTTGGGTCCGCGGTGCGTCGTGCGCGCCGCCATATCGAGGCGTGGCGCAGCGCCGGCCGCCTGGCGCTGAATATCCAGGATGCCGAACTGGTCTCGACCGAGCGCATGGCGGCGCTGCTGTTGCGCGGGACGGCGACGCTGGCCTTGAGCCTCGCCGTACTGGCGCTGTATTTTTACCTTTCGCTGGTATTCAGTTTTTTCCCCGCCACCCGCGCCTGGGCAGCGCTGCTGATCGGCACCCTGCTGGCGCCGCTGCGCGTCGTCGGCCTGGCCCTGCTGGACTACCTGCCGAACGTCGGCGTCATTCTCCTGGTGGTCGGCCTGACGGCGCTGCTCACCCGTTTCGTCCGTTTCGTCTTCGACGCCGTCGGCGCGGGTACGCTGCGCTTCAAGGGCTTTCATCCGGAATGGGCGGACACCACGTTCAAGATCGCCCGGTTCGTGATCATTGTCTTCGCCGCCGTGGTGATATTCCCCTATTTGCCCGGTGCTGGATCGCCGGCCTTCCAGGGCGTCTCGATCTTTGTCGGCGCGCTGCTGTCGCTGGGTTCCGGCTCGGCAGTGGCCAACGTCGTCGCCGGCATCGTGCTGACCTACACACGGGCCTTCTGCATCGGCGACCGTATCCGGGTCAACGACACCGAGGGCGACGTTATCAGCCGCACCCTGATCGCGACCCGGGTGCGCACCACCAAGAACGTGGACATCGTCATCCCCAACGCGGTGCTGATGGGCAACCACATGATCAACTACAGCGCGGTCGCCGAAGAACAGGGCCTGATTTTGCACAGCAAGGTGACCATCGGCTACGACGTGCCCTGGCGCAAGGTGCATGAACTGCTGATCCAGGCGGCGCGAGATACCCGGCTGATACTCGCGGAGCCGGCTCCGTTCGTGTTGCAAACCAGCCTCGACGACTTCTACGCCTCCTACCAGATCAACGCCACGACGCGGGCCTCGCGGCAGCAGGCAGCGATTTATTCGGAACTGCACCAGCATATCCAGGATCGCTTCTATGCCGCCGGGGTCGAAATCCTCTCGCCGCATTACGCCGCGGTGCGCGATGGACAGGCGATAGCCATGCCGGCGGAAAGCCTGCCGGCAGATTATGTGGCGCCGCCCTTCCGGCTGGATTTGCGGCTGGGCGAAAGCAGGTAGATGCGCAATAGAAAATCTTCTTGCGGGGGCGGATTGCTCATTGACATTACCGATGGCCGGCTGATTTTATCCTGGGATAAAGCCTATTCAGGCGACAGCATCCCGATCTGCCTGGTGGCAAACGTCATGTCGACTGAGAGCCTGTGAAAATTTCCCCTGCTGCTGAATATGCGAATGGTACAATAGACGGCAGCAAGCAGATGGAATTTCGGGCGAGCGACCTGGAGTCGCTGTTGCCGGAAGGACATCGAGCGCAACTGGGTGTGGGCGTGTGTCGAGCGGCGACGGACGAATGCGTCAATGCGCAGAGTCGTAACCGGGGCTTGCAACAATTCCAGGTGCGGGGGCTGGCGCCGGTACGCCCGCACTTCATGGAATGGTGGCTTGAGGGCAGGAAACGTGCGGGAATTCGTCGCATGAACCGTCGATAGCGAGAAAATAATGCTATCAGCATATCGTGCCCAGCACGGCTGCGCCGACCGCTCTTGCGCGGCTATCCGGTCATGCGAGCGAAAGAGCCACAGGCTCTGACTCGGCTTCATTCCGACACCCGTCTGATTCACTCGCCTCACCAG
>JAJZRT010000062.1 GCA_021802595.1 Pseudomonadota bacterium | reverse complement strand
CTTCCCGGCCGAGGACATCATTTTCGACCCCAACATCTTCGCGGTCGCCACCGGCATCGAGGAACACGCCAACTACGCGGTCGATTTCATCGAGGCCACCCGCTGGATCCGCCAGAACCTGCCGCACGCGCACGTCTCGGGCGGCGTGTCGAACGTCAGCTTCTCGTTCCGCGGCAACGACGCGGTGCGCGAGGCGATCCACACCGCCTTCCTCTATCACGCGATCCAGGCCGGCATGGACATGGGCATCGTCAACGCCGGCCAGCTCGGCGTCTACGCCAACCTCAACCCCGACCTGAAGGAGCGCGTCGAGGACGTGCTGCTCAACCGCCGCGCCGACGCCACCGAGCGGCTGGTGGCGTTTGCCGAGAACGTGAAAGGCGGCGCCAAGGAAAAGGTCGTCGACCTGGCCTGGCGCAATCTGCCGGTCAACGAACGCCTCTCGCATGCGCTGGTGCAGGGCATTACCGAATTCATCGTCGAAGACACCGAAGCCGCGCGGCTCGAAGCCGAGCGCCCGCTGCACGTGATCGAAGGCCCGCTGATGGCCGGCATGAACGTCGTCGGCGACCTGTTCGGCGCCGGCAAGATGTTCCTGCCGCAGGTGGTGAAATCCGCCCGCGTGATGAAGCAGGCGGTGGCGCACCTGCTCCCCTTCATCGAAGCCGACAAAAAAGTCGGCGACGCGCAGAGCGCGGGCAAGATCGTCATGGCCACGGTCAAGGGCGACGTCCACGACATCGGCAAGAACATCGTCGGCGTGGTGCTCGGCTGCAACGGCTACGACATCGTCGACCTCGGCGTGATGGTGCCGGCGCAAAAGATCCTCGACGCCGCGCGCGAGCACAAGGCCGACATCATCGGCCTGTCGGGCCTGATCACGCCCTCGCTGGAGGAAATGGCGCACGTGGCCAAGGAAATGCAGCGCCAGGGCTTCACCATTCCCCTGCTGATCGGCGGCGCGACCACTTCGCTCGCGCACACCGCGGTGAAGATCGAGCCCAACTACGAGCATCCGGTGGTGTACGTGAAGGACGCCTCGCGCGCGGTCGGCGTCTGCACCCAGCTGCTGTCGAACGATCTGCGCGACGCCTTCGCCGCCGAGATCAAGGCCGACTATGCGCTCACGCGGGAGCGCCACCTCAAGCACAAATCCGACACTGTGCGGCTGCCGCTTGCCGAGGCGCGCGCCAACAAGTTCAAGATCGACTGGGCGAACTACACCCCGCCGGTGCCGAAGCAGCCCGGCCTCCATGTGCTGAAGGCCTACGACCTGGCGAAGCTGGTCGAAGTCATCGACTGGACGCCGTTCTTCGCCTCGTGGGAACTGCATGGCAAGTTCCCGAAGATTCTCGACGACGAGGTGGTCGGCGCCGAAGCGACCAAGCTCTACCACGACGCCCAGGCGATGCTGCAGAAGATGATCGCGGAAAACTGGGTGGAGGCGCGCGCGGTATTCGGCCTGTTCCCGGCCAACACGGTCGACGACGACGACATCGAGGTCTATGCCGACGAGTCGCGCAGCAAGACGCTGATGACCTGGCACAACCTGCGCCAACAGATGAAAAAGCCGGAAGGCCGCGCCAACCTGTGCATCGCCGACTTCGTCGCGCCGAAGGCCAGCGGGCTGAAGGACTATCTGGGCGCCTTCGTGGTCACCGCCGGCATCGGCGAGGACGAACGCGCCAAGGCGTTCGAAGCCGCCCACGACGACTATTCCGCCATCCTGTTCAAGTCGCTGTGCGACCGCCTCGCCGAAGCCTTCGCCGAACATCTGCATTTGCGCGTTCGCCGCGAGTTCTGGGGCTATGCCAGCGAGGAGGCGCTCGCCAACGACGAGCTGATCGCGGAAAAGTACCAGGGCATCCGCCCCGCCCCCGGCTACCCGGCCTGCCCCGAGCACAGCGAAAAGGCCGGCCTGTTCGAGGTGCTCGACGCCACGACGCAGATCGGCGTCAAGCTCACCGAGAACTTCGCCATGTGGCCGGGTGCCGCGGTGTCGGGCTTCTACCTGTCGCACCCCGACAGCCAGTATTTCGCGGTGGCGAAGATCGAGCGCGACCAGGTCGAGGACTACGCCCGCCGCAAGGGCTGGACGCTGCAGGAAGCGGAGCGCTGGCTGGCGCCGAACCTGGCCTACCAGCCCGATTGAGTTTGGGGGCGGGGTTTACCAGCCCTGCTGCAGCATCTTCTCCAGCCAGAACAGCCCGATCACGGTCTTGGTCTCGCAGATGCGGCCGTCCTTCACCCACTGCATCGCCTCGGCGAAAGGCAGCCGGAAGATTTCCAGGAATTCGTCGTGGTCGCGGCCGTGGGTGCCGTCCTTGAGCCCCTTCGCCAGATAGAACGCCAGGCGCTCGTCCGAATAGCCGATGCAGGGATAGATGGTGGTGACTTCGCGCCACGCGCCCGCGGTGTAGCCGGTCTCCTCTTCCAGTTCACGCTTCGCGCAGGTCAGGTCGTCCTCGCCGGGATCGATCTTGCCGGCCGGCAGTTCGATGAAATCGCGATGCAGCGGGTAGCGGTGCTGGCGCTCCAGCAGGAGATCGCCATTTTCAAACACCGGAATGACGACGACGGCACCGGGGTGGACGATGTATTCGCGCGTCGATTCCTGTCCATTGGGCAGCCGCACACGGTCGCGCTTGACATGCATCAGCCGTCCCTTGAAGACGGTTTCGCTCGCCAACTCGATTTCCTTGAGGTCGGGGGACTCGTTTTCCATGGCCGTCATGATACCGAGCGCGGACAAAAAAATGCCGGGTTCTTGCGAACCCGGCAGAACTGAGGATACACGTTCCTCATTGCGGAGAACTTCTGCTTGCAGCCATACAACAGCAAGCCCGGTCATCCTACGTAGCTAAATAAAATCCGGCTATACAACTTTAGTTGTAGGAGAGAGTTAATCGATTGATTATTAATCAATTAATTTTGTGGGCACGCCATAAAATCCCGGCTTTTCTGAGGATTTACCCCTGACAGCCGGTCTTCCGTCGCGCCTCCGCCACCCCCTCAAAGGGATTTGAGGGTCTCTCGCAGGGCGGAATACTGGCGCCGGCTGACCGGCAACCGCTCGTCCAGCCCGTCCAGGCGCAGGAAATGGCCGTCGTCCTCACCGGCCAGTTTGCCGACTTCACGGATGCGCGCACGCGCCACAAGACAATTGCGGTGGATGCGCAGGAAGGTGTCGCCCCACTCGCTTTCCAGGCGGGTGAGCGATTCCTCGATCAGAAATTCACGGGCGGCCGTCCGCACCGTGACGTACTTGAGTTCCGCCTTGAGATAGAGAATGTCCGTCACGGGAATCAGCACGATGCGGCCCTTCTCGTTGACCGAAAGATGAGTGCGGGCCTTGGGATGGGCGGCTCGCAGCCGCTCCAGCACGTTGTCGCTCACACTGTGTGCCCGCGACAGGGCGCGCATGAGGCGGTCGGCACGCACCGGTTTCAGGAGGTAGTCGACCGCGTTGAGGTCGAACGCCTGGCAGGCATACGCCTCGTAGGCCGTACTGAAGATGATGGCCGGCGGCTTGTCCAGCGTATTGAGATGGGCCGCACACTCCAGGCCGTCCATGCCCGGCATGCGGATGTCGAGCAATACCGCGTCGACCGGCTGCTGCTGCACCTGATTCAGCGCATCCAGCCCGTTGTCCGCCTCGCCGACGATGTCGACCGGCAAGCGGTCGGCGCAATCCGACAGCACGTCGCGCAGGCGGCGGCGCGCGGGCGCCTCGTCATCGACGATGAGGACGCGCAGGGGCGGGTTGGGTGCGTTCACGGGTGTAGGGAATCACGATATGCACCTGATAAACGGTACCCAGCGGCTCCAACTTGAGCTGCGCATCGAGATCGAAGTGCAGCAGCAGGCGTTCACGGATATTCGCCAGCGCGATGCGGTTTCCCTTGTGGTGGCCGGCATCAGCGGCAATCGGATTGCGCACCACGATGTGGACCTTGTCGGCGCTGCGGTAAATATTGAGGCTGATTTCGCCGCCTTCCGGTAGCGGCTCGATACCATGGTAGACCGCGTTTTCCACCAGCGGCTGGATCACCAGCGGCGGAATCAGCGCGTCGGCGGGCATCTTGTTGATGTGCCAGGCCACCTGCAGGCGTTCGCCCAGGCGCAGCTGCTCCAGCTCCAGATAGGCGCGGGTCAGCGCGACCTCGTCTTCCAGCGGCGCCAGCTGGCTGGCGTTGCCCATCAGCGCACGGAACAGGTCGGCCATGTTTTCCAGCGCATGCTCGGCGCGGCGCGGATCGCTGCGCACCAGTGACAGCACGGCGTTCAGGCTGTTGAACAGGAAATGGGGGCGGATGCGGGCCTGCAAGGCCTGCAGGCGCGCCTCGGTGATGGCGGGGGACAGCGCGCGGGCGCGCAGGTTGAAATAGGCCAGCAGGCCGGCGCCGACCAGCAAGGCAAAGAACGCAATCCCGGCAGGCGGATAGGTGTCGAGCCCCGCCAGCCGGGGGCTCAGCCACAACGCGATCGATACCGGCACCACCACCCCCAGCGCCAGGGCGAGTCCCGCGCCCATCCCGTAAGGCTGGCTGCGCAGCCAGCGCCCGGCCGCGCACAGCGCCACCAGGGTCAGCAACAGGGCAGGCTGCGCCAGCGCCGACATCGCGATGAATTCGGCCCAGAACGCCGGGGCATCTGGCGCACGCGCCACCACGCCGGCCACCAGTGCGGCCTCCACCGTCAGCGCAATGCGCAGGGTCACCCCCAGGTGACAGAAGTTCGGCAATTCGACCTGCCGGTTGTTATGATTCTTTCTTTTCATTCCCCGTTTGTCCCATGAGCACGTCATCGACCCCGCCGGACGGCGCGCCCGCCGCCTGGTCCGGCCGCTTTTCCGAGCCGGTTTCCGAAATCGTCAAACGCTACACCGCGTCGATTCCCTTCGATTATCGGCTGGCCGAGTTCGACATTCAGGGCTCGCTGGCGCACGCCGCCATGTTGCACCACGTCGGCGTCCTGTCCAAGGACGATCTGGAGGCGATCCGCCACGGCATGGCCGGGCTGCTGGACGAGATCCGCGCCGGCCGGTTCATCTGGTCACTCGACAAGGAAGACGTCCACCTCAACATCGAGGCCGCGTTGACCGCGAAAATCGGCGACGCCGGCAAGCGCCTGCACACCGGCCGTTCGCGCAACGACCAGGTGGCGACCGACATCCGCCTCTACCTGCGTGACGCGATCGACCGCATCGCAGCCGGCATCAAGGCCTGCCAGACCTCGCTGGTCGATTTGGCCGAAGCCCACGCCGACACCGTGATGCCGGGCTTCACCCACCTGCAGGTGGCGCAGCCGGTGACCTTCGGCCACCACCTGCTGGCCTACTTCGAGATGCTCGCCCGCGACGCCGAGCGGATGGCCGACTGCCGCCGCCGCGTCAACCGCCTGCCACTGGGGGCGGCGGCACTCGCCGGCACCAGCTATCCCATTGACCGGGAATTCGTCGCCCGCGAACTGGGCTTCGAAGCGGTGTGCGAAAACTCGCTCGACGCCGTGTCCGACCGCGACTTCGCCATCGAATTCGCCGCCGCCGCCGCGCTGGTGATGACCCACCTGTCGCGCCTGTCGGAAGAACTGATCCTGTGGATGAGCCCGCGCTTCGGCTTCATCGACCTGGCCGACCGCTTCTGCACCGGATCGAGCATCATGCCGCAGAAAAAGAACCCCGACGTGCCCGAACTGGTGCGCGGCAAGACGGGTCGCGTCAACGGCCACCTGGTGGCACTCTTGACCCTGATGAAAGGCCAGCCGCTGGCCTACAACAAGGACAATCAGGAGGACAAGGAACCGCTGTTCGACACCGTCGATACCCTCACCGACACCCTGGCGATCTACGCCGACATGCTCACCGGGGTGGCGGTGAAACCGGACGCCATGCGCGCGGCGGTGATGCAGGGCTACGCCACCGCGACCGACCTGGCCGACTATCTGGTGAAAAAAGGCGTGCCCTTCCGCGATGCGCATGAAGTCGTGGCACGCGCGGTGCGGGCAGCGGAAGCCGCCGGCCGCGATCTGGCCGACCTGCCACTCGCCGAACTGCAGGCCTTCAGCCCGGTGATCGCGGACGACGTCTACGCCGTGCTGACGCTGGAAGGCTCGCTCGCCGCCCGCGACCATCTGGGTGGCACCGCGCCGGCCCAGGTGCGCGCGGCGATTGCGCGGGCGCGCCAGCGGATTTAAGGTAGTTGCGCTAATTTGCACCTTGCCTGGGGGGTTGTGCGTTTCTGGGTAGCGGTATTTTTTGTCCTGCTCGCTATGCGAGCGGGTCTTACTCCAGCCAGGGCCGACACCCCGCCTGTTTGGGTGCCCCTTTCGGCACTCACCCATGCGGATTGGGTGCGTGCTTTTGTCTTCGATAACATCCAGTCCGAAAACAGCGCTACCTTAGCGGTGAGTGTGGCGGGAAAATGGGGGCTGCTCGCCCCCGACGGGCGCTGGGTCTTGCCTCCGAAGTACGGTAGCGTGCCGGTATTCCACGAAGGTCTGGCGCTTGTTCAGGAATTTGGAAGCGCTTGGGGCTACATCGACCGAGCCGGGAAATATGCCATTCCACCCCGGTTTCAGTCAGCGGGACACTTTAATGCCGGGTTGGCGCCTGCCGAAGTGCAAGGCAAGTGGGGCTACATCGACCGCACCGGAAAATTCCTCATTTCTCCCCGATTCGACTGGGCGCAGAGCTTCAACGGTGAGCGGGGGACCGTGCGCCTCGGTCAGGTTGATGGCGCGGTGGACCGCCAGGGCCGCTTTACGGCGCGCCCGCAATCGGCTGAAGTGGCAGAACAGGCGGACCATCCAAGAACCGAACGCCAATCGGTTGCCGATGGCTATGTGCTGGTGGTTCGCACTTGGCCAAGCGGCAAGCAAGCCAGCGAACTTCTGGATCCCCGAGGCCGGCCCGTCACCTTACCTGTGCGCGAAGGATGGCTATCCAACTACTTCGGGAACGGTTTGGCGCAGTGGCAGAAGGGAGAGACCAGCCTCATTCTGGATATCCGAAATAACCGTGAACGCGCAAAAGGGTATTCAGGCCAAGGGGTGTCGGGAGATTTGCTTATCGTATCCAGCAACGACTCGTCGAAGCTGCGGATGGGCATACTGGGGCCGGCGGGCTGGGTGGTCCCGCCTCGCGATCACGAGATCGGCATGCTCTCCGACCGCTATTTCAGCGTGCGCGACAAGGGTTTGACGGGCTGGCTCGACCGTGGGGGGAAAGTGGTCGTGCCTCCCCGTTTTGCATCCGTCTATCCATTTCGGAATGGGGTCGCCGTGGCAAGCGACGGCTGCCGACATGGGCTGGTCAATGAACGCGGCGAGTGGGTGGTTCAGCCTCTGTTCGACGCACTCTACCCGGGAGGCACGGGTGGACTCTTCGCCGCAATCCAGTTTGGTCAGTATGGCGTGATAGACGCATCCGGGCGCTGGTTAACGCCCACGCACCCACAACCCGACGTGGAAATGTGGCGTACCCGCCAGCCCGTCGGGGGATGGGGTTTTATCGATCCAACCGGGCGCGAGGTCATCCCCGCCCTATTTCGCGCGGCCTCGGACTTTCAGGACGACAGTGCCATGCTTTCCTTGGGTGAGCATCAAGCCGGACTAATCTCCCGTCGGGGAAAGTGGCTGCTGCCGCCCGTATTTGACTCGGCCGAGCCTTTCCGCAATGGCGTTGCCCAGGTAATAAAAAACTTTGAAACGCCTGCCATGTTCGATCGGAATTGCCGCGAGGCGACGCTCGAAGTGGCCGAACAACGCCTCAATTTCACGCCGCCCGATGATGGCCCGCCGATCATCGAAAATCCTTCTGTTTTATCCGGCGCGCCTGCGGAATCGGACTGGGCGATGCAAGCGCAGAATGGTCGCGTGGGCTTCGTCGATGCACAGGGGAACTGGACAATACCGCCGCGTTTCGAGGATGCCGAACCGTTCGCGGAAAACCTGGCCGCCGTGAAATCGGGCGGCTATTGGGGTTACATCAACCGCCAAGGCAGGCTTGTCATCCCCACCCGGTTTGACGAAGCACGCGCATTTTCCCAGGGATACGCGGCAGTGCTTACGGACACGGCCTGGCGTTTTATCGACCCCCGCGGGCATTTTCTGAGCGCGAATCCGCCCCCACCTGAAAAAGGCCACAAGACCGCGCCACCGGCAGAACTCGCCTTTGAAAACGTGCGGGATTTCAAGGAGGGGTATGCGGCCATCAAAACAGCAGGCAAGTGGGGATATCTGAATCGCAAAGGCGCCTCGGTAGTCGCGCCGATGTACAACGATGCCTACGACTTCAATGGCGGGCTCGCGCGTATCCAGGCCGCAAACGGCATCGACCACGATCAGGGCAGCCCGCCGCCACGCCCCGAAAAACCGGGGACCATCACCTACGCTCAGGTTATTCAAGACGGCAAACTGGCCTGGCTTCGTGGGGGAACCACACACGCGTTAATGAACCAGAAGGGTGAAGTCCTGATTCCCGCTGGTCTGAAACCCAGGACAATCCCATGAATAAATGGTCGTTAATGGTCTGGCTGTTTGTGGCTGGACTCCCCGCTGCGGCGGCAGCCCCACTGTTCGTTCAGGCCTCGCGTCTGCCCGTTCGTGCGCAGGCTGCAGCCACATCGGATGCTTTGGGGCATCTGGTGACCAATCAAGCCGTGCGACTTGTCTCGACGCGTGGCGACTGGTGCGAGATAGAGAGCGAACGTCCCAAACTGCACGGCTACAGCCCGTGCAAGCTTCTCTCGGAAAAACCCTTGGCCGTCGCCGAAATCAACCGCCAGCTCAAGTTAAGCCGTTTGACGCCACGACAACGCCTGGACTGGCAATCCCGGGCGTTCTGGGTCGAGCCCTCCTTGCGTCGCTGGACCGCCGTGGGCGACTCCATGAGCGAGGTGCTCCTGAGTCCGGAAACCCGCGCCCGGGAAATTTCCGGCGCAAAGCCGTTGCGCTTCAAAACCCCCGAGTTCGAAGCGATGAAGCAGCGGCTCGCACAAGGTGTCGTCGCGCCACCTCCGACCGGGCTGGTGACCAACGCCAGCGACTGGAAATCGGCCTATATCGGGGCCGCGTTGAAGCGCCTGCCATTGCCGGTAGCCAAGCCTTCCTACTTCGGGGCCAACGGCGTTTTCGCGTTGAATGGCCCGCCGTTTTCGCTGGAGGGCGCCGCTGCTTCGGCGGTTGAGCTTGTCGATACCTTGTCAGGCTTTCACAGCATCCCCTTTCGTATGACCGTCGAACAACCGGCCTCGTACGCCGAAGCGCATCCCTCCCTTCGGCAAGAGTCGTTCACACGCGTGAGCGGGGCGCTGGACATTATTGTTGGCGTGTGGGATGTGGGGAGCGTCACCATTGCTTTCGACAAACCCGCCCGACTCAACGGCATTACCCGTTATGCCCAGCCGACGGGGGCGGATGTGAAAGCATTGACCTTTGATTTCGGCGACCATTCAGCCTGCGTGGGCAGCACGATGGATGTTAAATTGCGCGCACTCAACAAGCTTGCGCCGTGGGAAGACACCCTATTGATATGGGTGGGTAAGCCCGCATTGGCTGGAAAAGCCACGGTACAACGTCGTAAATGGCGCGGCACGGGCGAGTATGACAAGTTCACCGTAGACGACATCGATCTGGATGGTGACCGGGTGGCTGATTTTTCCGTCTGGAACGGGCGCCACATGCCCCAGGTCAGTGCCGAAGGCCTGTGGCAAGCGGTGTTTGCCAATGTGGCCGGCCAGTGGCGACTCCTCGCCTACGACGAAGACGACGACTGCACCTGACGCATCGCCAGGAGTGCCGCGAGAAAGAAGCTTTCGGCCAGTACCTCAATGCCTTCCTCGATTGGCGCAACGCGCCAATCCTGCCCCACAATATCAACAGCGATTGCCGCAAAACCAACCATCAGGCCTGCGAGCAACAACAGGCAGGTTGGGCGGTCGCCTTGCCACTTTTGGCGAACCAATGCCCCAACGCAGAACACACCACCGAAACCCACGAAAATCAAAGGCAAGTCACTCAGCGTCTGGCGTAAGCCCGAATGACTCGGCAGCCACACGGGGAGATACTCATATTTGAGGTGCTCGTGGAGCATGAATTGTTCGTCCAATGCGCAATACAGCAGCCCAAAAGCCATGATGTAGCCAAGATACCGGGTAACCAGCCGATCACGCGTCAACCGCCAGGCCAGCACACTACCCGCAAGAAGCTGCGCGCTGGACAACCATGCCACCGGCGAATTGTCAGACATGAACGCCCGTTCCCAGAGCGGCTGGCTGAGCACATAGCTCAGCGCCATGAAAGCGAGCGCAATAACTGGGGAAAGTAGATACATGATTCTCGAAATCCCGGTTAAGTTGGTATTGCCGTAGAGACAACCGCAATCCTTCAAGCCACCGGCTCAACCCGAACAGGCGGCGCATGCTCGCGGCAGATCCGCCGCACGTCCGGACTGGACAGCTTTTCCCGCATCAGCCCGCAGAAATAGCTGCGCGGCCCCAGCCGCTGGTTGTGGCGGCAGGTGGCGCACACGCCGAAGCTGCGCTTGCCGCTTTGCGCCTGCACCTGCGCCAGCACCTGCCGCAACACCACCATCGCCGACGTCACCCGCGCCGGGCTCGCCGTCTGCACGATGTCGCGCCAGGCCCCCCCGGCGGAGAGCGTCTTCAGCAGATTGGTCCCGCCTTCGGTCAGGATCAGCCGCACCACCCGGCCATCGCGGGGGTCGGCATAGCGCGAGATCAGGCGGCGGCGCGCCAGCACCAGTACGGTCTGCGACACCGTACCCTTGGTCAGGCCGAGGTATTCGGTCAGCGCCTGCGGCGTGTTGCTGAAGCGGTTGGCCTGGTTCAGGTAGAACAGCACCTGAAGATGAACCGGCTGCAGGCCCTGCGCCGCACCGGCCTGCCGAAGATCGGCCCGGGTCAGCAGCGACAGCCGCTCGACCAGGTCAAACAGGGTGAGCGCCTGGCTTTTCAACGATGTTCAGAAGCGGACCATGACGCCGCCCTGCGCGGCGATCAGCGCGGCCAGCTTGTCATACAGCGGTTCGCCACTCTTGGTGTCGAACCAGCCGGCATCCAGCGGCTTGAAATGGAAGCCACCCGAGCGCGCGGCGACCCAGATCTCGCGCGCCACGCCGTGGCGGTTGATGATGATCTTGCTGCCGTCGTCGAATTCGACTTCGATGATGCCATCGGCCGGCGTCTCGAAATCCAGGTCGGCGTCTTCCAGTACCTGTTCGATGCGGGCCAGGGTCTCGCCGGCGGCCTGGTTGAATTCGCCTTCGCTTGATTCGCTTTTCGTCATGATGTCCCGTGCTACCATTTC
>JAJZRT010000061.1 GCA_021802595.1 Pseudomonadota bacterium | reverse complement strand
CCCGGGCCTGGGCGTGGGTCATCAGCGCCGAGGCCTGCCCCTGTCCGGCGCGGGCGCGCTGCAGGATTTCCTGCTCGCGGTGCAGGGCGTCGCGGGTCGTGAATTGATTGCCGCCGGCGTCCAGCAGGCCGCCGGCCTTCGCCTCGATGGCCCGGTCCACCCCGGCGAGGCTCGTGTCACCCATGCCGGCCTTGAGCGCTTCAAGCCGGACTGCGTCGCGGCGGAACACGGTTTCGCGTTCCGCCAGATGGCGGGTTCCCGATTTCACGGCCTCACTGGACAGGTCGGGATACGGTACCGCGTAACCGGCTGCCGGACGGTCGAGGACGATTTCCGCCTCGCGCGCCTCCTGCCGCCACACCCAGCGTTGCCCGGATTGATCGCCCTGCGTCTTGTCCTCGCGGGTCGCGAGGTTCGCCAGCACTCGGTCCGTGGCATCTGACGTTTCACGGGTCAGGCCCCGCGCTGCCAGCGCGGCATCGATTTGACCCCGGCGCTGGGAAAACCGGGCGATCTGCTCATCGGAGATGTGCCCGAGTTCGAAACCGTCGCCGGTGCGGCGGAGGCGGTAGCCCATCGCCTGGAGTGCCCGCGCCAGTTCGTTTTTGTAGTGGGCGTCGGCGAGATGCATCAGCACGCTGCCTTCCCCGAACTGCAGATCCATCGCGCTCCACGTGCCGTCCGCGCGCTGCGTGGCATTCGCGAGGAGGCAATGCGTATGCAGTTGCGGATCGACGTGGCCGGCCACCGGGCGGGCATCCTCATGGCGGTACGTGGCCGCGACCAGGGAGCCGGTGACCTCGCGAGCGAGTCCCCCTTTGCCCCGCCGGGCCGTCAAGACTTCACGTTCCACCAGGTCGAGCGCCGCGGCCACGGCCCGGTCGTGTGCGGCAAGCATGCGCTCGTCGCCGCCGGCCAGGGCCTGCAGGCTGACGGACTTGGGCGCGGAGATCGTGAGATCGACCCCCAGCCGGCGGTTGGTGACGTGGCCGCGCTGGGTGAGGTCGGACCCGTCAGGCAGGCGCCCCTCGAGGACGTGCACCAGGTCGTCACGGTCTACCCGGCCTGCAAGGCCGAGTGCTGCGGCGCCTGCGCCGTGCCAGGCGCTCGGGGTGCTGCCGTCGCGATAATAGCCCGTCGTGTACTCGGTCCCGGTGTGGACTTCTTGGTGCAGCACGAGCTCGTGCTCGCAATAGTTTGCGACCGCGTTCGCGCCGCCGCCCTGTCCGCCTTTCAGGTTTTTGATGCTGATCATGTCACCCGCTCCGGAATGCCCACGCCGATCGCGGGCCTCTACGAGTGTCACGGCGCGGAAATGCAGGGGGGGGATCGGGGGGTAGGGCGGATTTCAGGGGGTACTACGGGGAAGGGGCAGGGCGAGATCGTCGTTCTACGGGATTCTCATGAGCCCGATTTGCGAGCCAGTCCCGGAAATCCGGGCTAGATCAGTCCGCGGTCGGCGAAGGACACGACGCCCTCGCTCCCGACGATCAGGTGATCCAGCACCCGGACTTCGACCAGCGAGAGGGTGTCTTTCAGCCGCTGGGTCAGAATCTCGTCGGACCGGGACGGCTCGGGCACGCCGCTGGGATGGTTATGGACCAGAATCAGGGCGGCGCAGTTCAGGGCCAAGCTGCGCTTCACGACTTCGCGGGGATACACCGCCGTGCCATTGATCGTGCCGCGGAACAGTTCCTCGAAGGCGAGGACGCGGTGACGTTGATCGAGAAAAAGGCAGCAGAACACTTCGTGCTCCAGATGGGCGAGCTTGGTGCGCAGGAAGTCGCGGGCGGCGTCGGGACTGGTGAGGATCTGGCCGATCACACGGGGTGCGAGCAGATCCGCTGCGTGGTCGAGGATTTCCGATTCTGCCGCGGGGCGGTAGCGCCGGGTGGATTCGTCGCGAACGTAAAAGGTTGCCATGCTGTCCTCCGTGTTCGGCGGCCCTCGCCGCCTTCGGAAGATCGGCGCGCGGGCGCGCACGGCGCATGCCAGGTTCCGCGTAGTGGGCGGGCTCTGGCGGGCGGCGTGCAAAGCGATGTGGCGTGCGGCAGGCGGCGGGGTCGGGGATGGAGGAAGCGGAGAAGCCGTGCTGGATTTCGCGTGCCGGGAGGGCGTAGCATGACGCGGCAACGGCTGGGGTCGGTGGACAGGCGTGCGCAGGGTCGAGCCGGAACGGTATCCCGGCGAGCAAGTCCGGCATCCTTCTGGATACCGTGGACTTTGGGATCGCGGTGGCACAGTCAGGGAAGTCCCAGTGCGTGAACCGTCGCGGTCGGGACGGTGGCGATCCCCGCCTCGCACTGCGCCCCTTGATTCCCTTTTTTCCCGCACCGCGAATCCAAACTACCCCCGCACGCCTCTTAGTCGTGAAGGTGCCCCTCAAGGCACCGTGGTGAGGAGCGGAAGATGATCTACGTAAAGAATCTCCCCGTCTGGGAGCGGATCGTGCGCCTGGGTGTTGCCGCCGCCGTCGCGGCCTATGGACTCATCGAACTCGGCGGCCGCTGGGGGTGGGTGGCCGTGGCCGGTGGGGCGGGCCTCGCGCTCACTGCAGTATTCGGGTTCTGTCCGGCCTGCGCCCTGGCCGGTCGCCGCCTGGCAAACCATGACCGGAATGAACCGAGGCCACCCCGCCCATGACTGCCCTGGAGATGATCCCGATGGTCGAAGCCGCCCGCCGGGGCGAGCCCGCGGCACTCGATCGGCTGCTGCGCGCCTGCCAGCCGGACATCCGCCGGTACGCCTACCGGCATTGCCGGCTGAGCGACATCGACGATGCGGTCCAGGAAACCCTGCTCATCGTGGTCCGCCGTCTGCAGGCACTGCGCACGGTGGCGGCCTTCTCGGGGTGGCTCTTTACCATCGTGCGGCGCGAATGCCGCCGCCTGGAGCGGCGCGTGTTCGGGCTCGATGCCGATGAGGAGCTCCAGATGGAGGGGTGGCTTTCCACCCATTCCGATGAGGCGCTGCGCATCGACCTCATTGCTGCCCTGGAATCGCTGCCCGCGCAGTATCGCGAGATCGTGCTCCTGAGAGACTTCGAGGAGCTGACTCTCCGGGAGATGGCCGCGCGCCTGGCGCTTACCATTGCGGCCACCAAAAGCCGCCTGCGCCGGGCCCGGGAACTCGTCCGGGACTATCTCATCGCCTGAGGGGCGGCAATCTCAAAAGGAGGCGGTCATGGCAGGAATAGGGTTTCGATGGCTGGGCGGCCGGGAATCGCGCGCCGTCATCACCGTCTCCGGCAAGGCGGTGGAGGTCCGCTGGTCGGCGGCGGCGGAGCGCATGCTCACCATGCGCAAAACCCCGCTCGTCGTCGAGCTCGAACTGGCGTTCGCCTGTATGGCGCGCAAGACGGTGCGGTTTGATGAATCCCCCACCCTGACCGCGCCTTCCGGTATCTCTATTCCGGTCACGGAAACGCTCGCGCTGCAGATCGTGACGAGCGTTCCGGACGCGTGCACGCCAGACGCTCTATCGGGGACGGTTCGAAACCCGGCGCTGCGTGAGTTTGTGCCCCGCTGGGTGCGGATCGACCACGTGAAGGGCGCCTGGGTCGGCGAGTATGGGTGGTAGGCCGAACCCTCCAGGACCGGGCCGGAGGCCATCTACCCGCTGATTAGGCTGAGACCCCGCTCATGCGTCGGAACCGGACCCGGTTTATAATCCCCCCGCGATACGCAGTACGATGAATATAAAACGGGGGAGGACGCATGGCGCGCGGCCAGGGGAAAGGGCAGAAGCACCATAATAATAGTGGCGCCACCATCGGTTTCGAAGCCCAACTCTGGGCTGCCGCCGACGCCCTGCGCAATCATGCGGCATAAACCATGGCCCTGAAGAAATCCGAACTCTACAGCTCCCTCTGGTCGAGCTGCGACGAACTGCGCGGCGGGATGGACGCCAGCCAGTACAAGGACTACGTCCTCGTACTGCTGTTCATCAAGTACATCAGCGACAAGTACGCAGACCAGCCCTACGCCCCGATCACCGTCCCCCAGGGGGCATCCTTCCGCGACCTGGTCGCCCTCAAAGGCAAGCCCGACATCGGTGACCAGATCAATAAGAAAATCATCGCGCCACTCGCCAACGCCAACAAGCTCTCCGACCTGCCGGACTTCAACGATGCCAATAAACTGGGCTCCGGCAAGGAGATGGTGGAGCGGCTCACCAACCTCATCGCCATCTTCGAGAACAAGGCACTCGATTTCTCCAGGAACCGCGCCGAGGGCGATGACATCCTGGGCGATGCCTATGAATACCTCATGCGCCACTTCGCGACCGAAAGCGGCAAGAGCAAGGGCCAGTTCTATACGCCGGCCGAGGTGAGCCGGGTAATCGCGCAGATCCTCGGCATCCGGAGCGCGAATACGGGTGCCGCCACTACCGTCTATGATCCGACCTGCGGCTCGGGGTCATTGCTCCTGAAGCTCGGCGATGAGGCCGGCACCGCCGTCACCCTCTACGGGCAGGAGAAGGACGTTGCGACGGCGGGACTGGCCCGCATGAACATGATCCTGCACAACAATCCTACCGCCCTGATACAGGGCGGGCATAGCACGCTGGCGACACCGCTTTTTAAGGACGGCGACACCCTCAAGACCTTCGACTACGTCGTCGCCAATCCACCCTTTTCCGACAAGCGCTGGAGCACCGGGCTCGATGCGCTCCACGACCGGTACGAGCGTTTCCAGCCCTTCGGCGTGCCTCCGGCCAAGCAGGGCGACTACGCCTATCTGCTGCACATCGTCCGCTCGCTCAAGAGTACCGGCAAAGGGGCCTGCATCCTGCCGCACGGCGTGCTGTTCCGCGGCAATGCCGAAGCCGACATCCGTCGCGCGCTCGTGCGCAAGGGCTATATCAAAGGCATCATCGGACTGCCCGCCAACCTCTTTTACGGCACCGGCATCCCCGCCTGCATCGTTGTCCTCGACAAGCAGGATGCCCAGGCTCGGAAGGGTATTTTCATGATCGACGCGAGCCAGGGCTTCATGAAGGATGGGCCCAAGAACCGCCTGCGCGCCCAGGACCTCCACAAGATCGTCGACACCTTCAACAAGCAGCTCGACGTACCCCGATACGCACGCCTAGTCTCGTTTGCCGAGATCGAGCAGAACGAGTTCAACCTTAACCTGCCCCGCTACATCGACGCCCAGGTGCCGGAAGACCGGCAGGATATCGAAGGTCACCTTAAAGGAGGCATCCCCGAGGCAGATGTCGAGGCGCTTAAGCCCTACTGGGACATCTGCCCGAACCTGAGAACTGCACTCTTCAAACCGAACCGCCCCGGCTATCTCGACCTTGCCGTGGAGAAGGGCGCCATCAAGTCCGCCATCTATGAGCACCCGGAGTTTGCTGCCTACATCGCCGGCATGAACACCCACTTTGCCGCCTGGCGCGATAGCGCATCGAAAGCCCTGAAAGGACTCCAGGTCGGCGTTCACCCGAAGGAGGTCATTGCCAGCCTCTCCGAGGGCCTGCTCGCCCACTACACGGACAAGCCGCTCATCGATAAATACGACGTCTACCAGCACCTCATGGACTACTGGGCGCAGATCCTGCAGGACGACTGTTATCTGATCGCGCAAGAGGGCTGGAAGGCCACCCCGTATCGCGTTATCGAAGTCAAGAAGAACAAGGAAGGCAAAACCACCAAAGAGGTGGACAAAGGCTGGGCCTGCGACCTCATCCCCAAGCCTCTCATCGTTGCCCGCTACTACGCCACGGAGCAGGCCGCTATCGACCAGATCACCGGCGAACTGGAACGTGTGGCCACCAAGCTCGCCGAGCTGGAGGAAGAACACGGCGGCGAGGATGGCGCGTTCAGTGAACTCGACAAGGTCAACAAGGCCAACGTTGCCGCACGACTGAAAGAAATCAAGGATGACAACGACGCGAAAGACGAAGCCACCGTCCTGACTGACTGGCTCAAGCTCAACACCGAGGAGGCCGATCTCAAGAAACGTCTCAAAGACGCGGAAGGCCAGCTCGATGCCCAGGCCTACGCCCACTATCCCAAACTGACCGAAGCCGAGATCAAGCAGCTTGTGGTGGACGACAAATGGCTCGCCGCGCTGGATCAAGACATCCACGGCGAAATGGACCGCATCAGCCAGGCCCTCACCCAGCGCGTAAAGGAACTGGCCGAACGTTACGAAACTCCGCTGCCCAGAATGGTCGGCCGCGTGGCGGAGCTGGAGGAGAAGGTAAACCGCCATCTGGAAAGGATGGGCTTCGCATGGAAGTGAAAGAGGCCAGCGCCAAGTATTCGCGCGCTACCGGATACAAGCAGACCGAGGTGGGGGTGATTCCAGAGGACTGGGAATGCGCCGCGATTGGCTCCGCGATTGACCTTTTGACCGGGTTCCCTTTTCCTAGCAGTGGCTATTCAAAATCTGGTGTACGGCTGCTACGTGGCTCCAACGTTAAGCGTGGCGTGACAGACTGGTCTGAAGACGACACCGAGTATTGGCCTGCGATTACGGCAGACATTCGCAAGTACATCTTGAAAGCTGGCGACGTGGTAATCGCCATGGATGGCTCGCTAGTCGGTCGTAGCTTCGCAATGTTGTCAAGCGACGACGTGCCTGCGTTGCTACTCCAGCGTGTAGCGCGAATTCGATCAGAGGCAATCGCTCAAAAGTATTTGAAGGCCTGGATATGTAGCCATCGCTTTACGGAGCATTGCGATGCAGTCAAGACGGTCACCGCAATTCCGCACATTAGCCCGGCCGATATTAAATCGTTCAAAGTCGGCCTTCCACCCACCAAAGCCGAACAAGAAGCCATCGCTGGGGCGTTGAGTGATGCGGATGCCCTCATTGAATCCCTGGAACAACTCCTTGCCAAAAAGCGCCAGATCAAACAGGGCGCCATGCAGGAATTGCTTACCGGGAAAAGACGGCTGCCGGGGTTTAGTGGGGAGTGGGAGGAACGGACGCTTTTCGAGCTTGCAGGAAGAAGGAAGGATCTCTTCGACGATGGCGATTGGATTGAATCGGAGCACATCACCGATAAAGGGATACGAATAGTCCAGACCGGCAACATTGGAGTTGGAGCGTTCGTCGATAAGGACGACAAGAAATACATTTTCGAAAAGTCATTCATATCTTTGCATTGCAAAGAGATCAGCCATGGGGATTTGCTCATTTGCCGATTAGCAGATCCGGCTGGCAGATCATGTGTCTTGCCTGATATTGGCGAAGCCAAGATTGTCACATCAGTGGATGTAACTATCTTCCGGCCACCAGCATCTGTGGCAAATAGGGTGTTTCTGACAAACATCTTCTCGACTGATCAGTGGTTCCGAGCGGTAAGCGATAGAAGTGGCGGAACAACCCACAAACGCATATCCCGCGGAGCTCTCGGCCGACTAAGAATCCGGGTCCCATCCGTAGCGGAACAATCCGCCATCGCCGCCATCCTTTCCGACATGGACGCCGAACTCACCGCGCTGGAAGAAAAGCTCGCCAAGGCCCGCGCCATCAAGCAGGGCATGATGCAGGAACTGCTCACCGGGAGGATTCGCCTCGTATGAAAATCTCCACCATTCTCGACCACATTGACAGCGGCCACATGGCTCTGCCCGAATTTCAGCGCGGGTATGTTTGGAATCGAGACCAGGTTCGCGGACTTTTCGCCTCGCTTTATCGCCGTCAACCGGTAGGCGGGTTACTGGTTTGGGCCACAGAATCCAACACGGCCGTCCATCGTGGCGAAGGGCCGCTCGCCGCTGGTGTGGTTAAGCTCCTGCTTGATGGCCAGCAACGCATGACCTCGCTTTACGGAGTGGTGCGAGGCAAGCCGCCTAAGTTCTTCGATGGAAAGGCACAGGCATTCACCGGACTACGCTTCCATCTTGGCACCGAAACCTTCGAGTTTTACCAGCCGCTGAAGATGCAGGATGACCCGCTCTGGATCGATGTCACCGAAGTGATGAAGAGGGGAACCGACGGGCTGGGGGAGTTCGTGACACGCCTGAGTGCACAACCGGCCCTAGCAGTGAAGGTCGGCGATTACGTTGGGCGGCTCAGCCGCTTGCTCGGTGTCACGGATGTGGATCTCCACGTCGAAGAAGTCACCGGAGCGGACAAGACGCTGGATGTGGTGGTGGACATCTTCAATCGGGTCAACAGCGGTGGCATCAAACTCTCCAAGGGCGACTTGGCGCTGGCGAAGATCTGCGCCGACTGGCCGGAGGCGCGCGATACCATGAAGGCCAAACTAAAGGAGTGGGCGAAGGCCGATTACCACTTCAATCTCGACTGGCTATTGCGCTCGGTGAACACGGCATTGACCGGTGAAGCGAAGTTCCAGTTTCTGCATGACAAGACGGCAGAAGAAATTCAGGATGGACTGAAGCGAGCTGTCAAACACATCGACACCAGCCTGAATTTTATCGGTGGGCGTTTGGGCTTGGACCACGATCAGGTCTTTTTCGGCCGGTTCGGTGTACCGGTGATGGTACGTTATCTCGACCAGCACAGCGGGCCAATGAACGCGGAGGAACGCGACAAGCTTCTGTTCTGGTTCGTGCAGGCAGGCATGTGGGGACGCTTCTCAGGATCCACGGAGTCGTTCATTGACCAGGACCTGGCGGTGCTGGAAGGTACGGATGGCGGACTGGACAAGTTGCTGGAGCAATTGCGTCTGTGGCATGGTGGACTGCGCGTTGAGCCAGGGCACTTCACCGGCTGGAGCCTCGGCGCACGCTTCTATCCCGTGCTTTATCTGCTGACGCGCATGGGTCAAGCCTGCGATTGGGGCACTGGATTGCCGCTTAAGTCGAGCCTGCTCGGGAAGATGAGCAAGCTAGAAGTACATCATATCTTCCCCAAGGCGCAGCTCCACAAACGGAAGTTCAAGCGCCCAGAGGTGAACGCGTTGGCGAACTTTTGCTTTCTGACCAAAGACACCAATCTCAACATCAGCGACCGACTGCCGGAGGAATATTTTCCGGAGGTGGAACAAGCGCATCCCGACACGCTCGCCTCGCAATGGATTCCAATGGACCCAGGGCTGTGGAAGATCGGGAATTTCCGTGATTTCCTCGAAGCCCGAAAGACATTGCTCGCATCTGAAGCTAACCAGCGCATGGAGGAACTGCTACACGGGGACAAGCGCTGGCTGGCAGGCCCCGCGGCGGCTACGCAGGCCGTAATAGCTGCCGGTGGAATCACTAGCGAGGAGGAAGAAGAGCAGCTCGAAGCCCTGAACGACTGGATAGAAGAGAAGGGACTGCCGCGTGGTGTTTTGGCCTACGACTTTTCCGACCCGGACACTGGCAAGCAAAAGGCAGTGTTCGACTTGGCTTGGCCTACCGGAATACAGGAAGAACTCAGTCAGCCGGTGGCTGTACGGGTTAATTCAGGCGCCGAGACGATTGCCATTGCCAGTCAATCTGGTTTCCGCTGTTTTACAACCGTTTCCGAGTTTCAGCGGTATGTGCAGACAGAGGTTTTGGCGGAGGAAGCGGGCGCGTGAGCACCATCGGCCAGCCCGAGCGTGCCACCCAGAACCGGGTCATCGCGCTCTTCCGCGATGAACTGGGCTACCGCTACCTCGGCGATTGGACCGACCGTGACGGCAACAGCAATATTGAGGAGAGCCTGCTTACCGCGTGGCTGACCAAAAGCGGCTACCCCCCGGCACAAATCGGGGTGGCCCTGCACAGGCTGCGCACCGAGGCCGATCACCCCAACCGTACGCTCTACGGCAACAACCAGGCTGTCTACGGATTGCTGCGCTACGGGGTGCCGGTGAAGATCGAGGCGGGTCAGGTCACGGAAACCGTCCATCTTATAGACTGGCAGCATCCGGAGCGGAACGACTTCGCCATCGCCGAGGAAGTGACGCTCAAGGGAAACCTTGAGCGCCGTCCGGACTTGGTGCTCTATGTCAACGGCATTGCCCTCGGCGTGATCGAACTCAAAAACAGCCGGGTCTCCATCGGCGACGGCATCCGCCAGTTGCTCTCCAACCAGATGCCGGAATTCAACGAGTGGTTCTTTTCCACAGTCCAGATCGTATTTGCCGGCAACGATTCCGAAGGACTCCAGTACGGCACCATCGGCACCCCGGAGAAGTATTTCCTCAAATGGAAGGAAGACGAAGCAGACGATAGCCGGTTCAAGCTCGACAAGTATTTGCTCAAGCTGTGTGAGAAGCGCCGCCTCATCGAACTCCTGCACGACTTCGTGCTGTTCGACGGCGGGATCAAAAAGCTGCCGCGCGCCCACCAGTATTTCGGCGTCAAGGCCGCGCAGGAGTACGTCAGCCAGAAAAAGGGCGGCATCATCTGGCACACCCAGGGTAGCGGCAAGAGCATCGTCATGGTGCTGCTCGCCAAGTGGATCCTGGAGCATAACCCCCATGCCCGCGTCGTCCTCATCACCGACCGCGACGAACTGGACAAACAGATCGAGCGGGTCTTCACCGAGGCCGGGGAGGCGATCGAGCGCTCCCGCAGCGGGCGCGACCTGATGCACCAGCTGGGTCAGGCCACGCCGCGCCTCCTGTGTTCGCTCGTGCACAAATTCGGCCACAAGGACGTCGACGATTTCGACGCGTTCATCGAGGAACTCAAGGCCCAACCGAGCCCGACGGTGGGCGAGGTGTTCGTGTTTGTCGATGAATGCCACCGCACGCAAAGCGGCAAGCTGCACCGGGTCATGAAGGCCATGATGCCGAATGCGGTGTTCATCGGCTTCACCGGCACGCCGCTTCTAAAGAAGGACAAGGCCACGAGCCTTGAAGTGTTCGGCGGCTACATCCACACCTACAAGTTCAGCGAAGGCGTGGAAGACAAAGTGGTGCTCGATCTCGTCTATGAAGCCCGGGACATCGACCAGCACCTGGGCGCCCAGGACAAGATCGACGCTTGGTTCGAGGCCAAGACCAAGGCTCTCAACGACTGGCAAAAGGCCGAACTGAGGCAGCAGTGGGGTACCCTGCAGCGGGTCTTGAGTTCCAAGTCCCGTATGGACCGGGTGGTGGCCGACATCGTCTTCGACTTCGGCGTGAAACCGCGGCTTTCCAGCGAGCGCGGCAACGCCATTCTGGTCGCCTCCAGCATCTACGAGGCCTGCAAGTATTTCACGCTGTTCCAGAAGACGCCGTTCAAGGGAAAGTGCGCCGTCGTGACCTCCTATAATCCGCTCGCCAAGGACGTGACCCGGGAGGAAACCGGTGCGAACACCGAGACCGACAAGCAGTTCCTCTACAACACCTATACCGAGCTTCTGAAGGAGGTTCAATCCAAGCCGGGCATGACCCAGACGGAGACCTACGAAGAGCAGGCCAAGGACCGGTTTACCCGGGAACCGGCGAACATGAAGCTGCTCATCGTCGTGGACAAGCTCCTCACCGGTTTTGATGCACCCCACTGCACCTACCTCTACATCGACAAGTCCATGCAGGACCATGGGCTTTTTCAGGCCATCTGCCGGGTGAACCGCCTGGACGGGGAGGACAAGGACTTCGGTTTTATCGTGGACTACAAGGACCTGTTCAGGAAGCTCGTGAATGAAAAGGGAACGGGCGCCTTGCAGGTC
>JAJZRT010000060.1 GCA_021802595.1 Pseudomonadota bacterium | reverse complement strand
ATCGCTTCGGCCCGCCCTGGGTTCGGCTGGGAAGGACCCGTGAACAACGTGGCAAGGCCTTCGAGAACGATGCATGGATAAGCTGCTGCGCGATCACCTGGCGAACCCCTTGAGCACCGAGCGCAGTTCGCGCTGGAAGTTGGCGGGGAACTTATCGAGCATCACCTGGCGCACCACCTTGTTCACGCGCCGGGTGTTGAACATCTGGCCGATGTCGATGGTGTTGAGCGCCTTGATCGGCAGCCGATCCTTTCCGGTGCGGATGAACACCGTGCGCCCGCTGTTGCCGATGAAGGCGCCCTTGATCGCCTTCTTCCCGCCGCCGCGCTTGATCTGGAACTGCAGCTGGCCCGCGAGGTCGGCGCGTCCGTTGCGCTTGGCTGAGGCATTGCTGACCTTGCCCTTGGTGACGAAGGCGATCAGGTTCATCGAACGACCCATGCCCTTCTTCGTGGCTTCCAGCGTTGCTGAGAAGCGCATCACGCCGCCACGCTTCGAGGCGCGGATCACATTGAGCCGTTCCTTGGCGGTTCCCACGCTCACCCTGAATTCGCTGCTGATCTGCCGGGCCATCTGCGTCTTGCCCTGGGAGATGGTGGTGTTCAAGGCCCGCACCAGCGCCTTGTCCCCAACATCGCGCCCCAGCCTGTCCAGCTTGGCGGCGATCTCGGGGAAGTTGTTGCGGATGCTGATGGTGGTCATGCCGGCTTCCTATCGGCTGCCGCTGCCGCACGCATGCTGGCCTCGGCACCGCGCACGGTGGATTCGAAGCGGCGGATGTCTTCCGCGAGGGTGGCCAGCCAGCCAGCCCAGCAGGCGATCAGTTCGGCATCCTTGCGCTCGACCACCAGGCGCACGCCACGGTCGGCCTCGGCCAGCTCGGCTTCGGTCCAGCCATCGGCGTCCTTCCACCAGCGGCGCACCAGGACGTAATCGGCGCGCATCGTGTCGAGAGTGGTGTCGAGCTTGCCGCTCATGGTCAGGCGTCCATCATGTCCGAGATGTCGGGGATCTGCGCCGCGAGCAGATCCTGGTCGACGGTCTCGCGCATGATCTTTTCGCAGGTTGCCCATTCGATCAGGCGGTGCCGGTATGCCTGGTAGGCGCGCTGGCTCAGCTTGTAGGCCTGGCGGTTGATTGCGGCACGCTCTTCCTTGCTCAGATATTCACTCATGCCTCGGCTCCTTTTCAGAGGTTAGGAAGGTTGGGAGCAGGTTGGGAAGGCTGGAAGGCCCGTAAACAGGGCTTGTTCCTAACGTTCCCAACCTTCCTAACCAAATTGGTGGTTGTGTAACGTGGCGCGGCGCGCACGCGTAGTGCACGGCCCGCGCACCCTCGGGTGATGTATGTGTGAGGAAACAGGTTAGGAAGGTTAGGAAGGTTAGGAACCTCCTTTATCCATGCGGTGTGCAGGGTTCCCAACCTGCTCCCAACCTTCCCAACCTCGGGGCTAGAATGGCGGGCCATCGGCTCCCCTTTCCCCAGGTTGAACACCACCTACGCGCGCGGTTTCCCTTGCCGGTGGCGTGTACCAATATCGGACCATCCCGTTGCGTTTCTCGATCCGCCCGCAACCGAGCTTGCGCAGGGCGATGCCGATGCGCGTCTGCATGTCGCGGGTGAGCTTGCTGGCGTCCATCTTCAGCCCCTCGAAGGCCGCCATCGCCGCCGAGAACGGGATCGGACGCATCGCCGTGTCGTACTGGTCGAACACCCAGTCGTGCAGCGCGTCGACCAGCGACTCGCCCTGCTCGCGCTTCAGCTGCTCGGGGTCGAAGTACACCCGCTGCTCCTCACCGGTCGGGTAGAAGCGCTCGCCCTGCTGGTAGCGCACGAACGCCTCGGCGAACAGCTGATCGCGCACCTTGGCAAGGCCGGAAAGATCGATGTCGCCGACCTCGATCGGCCAGAAGCGCCGGCCTCCGGTCGGGTCCTTGTTCCACTCCCACTCGTTCGTCGAACCCGAGAACACCGTCTGGCGCGGCACCTTGATCTGGCGGCGTCCGTACACCGGGCGGTATTCATCCACCTGGCGCGACAGGAACGACTTCTGCTTCAGCGACTCCGTGCGGGCCAGCGATCCCAGCTCGGGGAACTCGTACAGCCACTTCCCCTGCAGCGCCGCCATCGAATCCTTGTTGTGCAGGTCGATGTCGGTATCGCCGAACCACTCCCCGCCCAGGATCGCCAGCGTCGACGACTTGCCGCGCCCCTGGATGCCCTCGAACACTAGGCAGTAATCGAACTTCACCCCCGGCCGCATCACCCGCGCGATCATCCCAAGCAGGAACCACGCCGCCACCCGCACCGAGTAGTCCGTACGCGGCACGCCCAGGTAATCGTCGAGCCAGTGATCGATGCGCGAAACGCCGTCCCACTTCAGCGACCGCAGCCAGTCGCGCACCGGGTGGTAGGCAAACGCCCGCCCCAGCACCTCGACCGCCTCGGCCACCATGATCGAGCTGGGCGTGAAGCGGTAGGCGCGCGCGAGCCACATCGCCGTGCGGCTGTCGTCGGTTCCGTCCCAATCGCCCACCACCCCGCCCTGGAATGGAGGCGCGGCGCGCTTCACCGTGCGCTGCGCGAATTCGTCGAACGCAAGCACCCCCTGCCAGGCGGGATCGTTCAGCAAGATGTCGTACACGTTCGCCAGGCACGACTTCAGCTCGCCCCGGTCGTAGATCAGTTTCTTGCGCCAATCGGGCATGTCGTCGTCGTCATGCCGCGACGAAGGCTTGCCCCCCCCGACAGGCTGCGCACGCGCACGTGATGCTTTCGGCTGCTTTGGCGGCTGCCATCCGGCGTCCATCGCCAGCTTGAAGATCGTCGCGCCTGTCACGCCCTTGCCTGGCTCGAAGCTCTTCCAGTGCGTCGCCACCTGCGCGCTGCCCGGATACTTCGAAGACTTCGCCGACCACGCATCGAACACGTCGAACGCGCCCGTGCCAAGCTCCGAGCAGATCGCCATCCCGATGTGGATCCAGTCGTCGTAGCCGCACTCCGGCGAAATGAACGCCAGCGCGCTCTCCACCTTGGCGCGGCCCTCGATGGCCTGCGCGGGCGCCGTGGAAGGCTTGCCGGCTGACGCGCGCTTCTTCCCGCTGTCCACCGTCGACTTCAGCCGCGCCAGGGTCTTTTCGGGGATCGGGGTCACATCTTCCGGCGTGCCCGGGTAGCGCCTGCCGGTGAAAGTGAAGAACTGGCGGCCGCAGAACACCTCCACGCCCACCTCGTTGCTCTTGAACGAGGTCGTATCGCCCGAGCAGATGATGTGCACCCCCTTGCCGCTGGGGGAGAATTCCGTGTAGCTGTTGCAGCTGGCGACGATCGCCGCCCCGCGCTCCGTCATCAGCTGCGTCGCGGGATCGAACATCCCGTCCAGGTCCACCCCGATCAGCCCGTCTCCGGGCAGGAAGGCGAAACCCACCCCCGTCCAGCGAGAACCCGCCTTGTCGACGGCTGCGCGCGCGCCTGGCAGATCCACCAGGGCCGCTCGGTCGGCATCCGATCCCTGCTCGCCCGTGCGCCGCGCGCCGGAAACGTAATACGGCACCTTGCGCGGCTTCTTGTCGCCCGGCTTCGACTCGAAGCGCCACACCAGCCACTGCGCCCGCGCAGCCAGCGTGGGGGGGATCGCCTCGAACGCTACTGCGTCTGTCTTTTCCCGCACGCCGTCCCCTCGGCCGTTGCCGGCCCGTTCGTGTTCTCATCGGCGCCGGGTGCTTCGCCCAGCATTCGTTTCACTGCGTCGAAATAGCGCGACGCCAGCGCCGGCGTCGGCCTGGCCTTCATCGCGTACGCCAATGCCCAGGCCTGGCGCTCCGGCTGAGTCATCGCCCGGCCCATCAGTCCAGACCAAGCCGGTCGCGGCACCGCGCGCAGGCGCCACGCACCAGGCGCGGCCACTCCTCCCCGCAGCGTTCGCACTCGCCGGACACGCCGGATTCAAGTTCGAAAGGCTGCTTGTAGCGTTCCCGCAACACCTCTTCGCGCTCGATCCGCTCCTGCGTCATGTCCAGATCGTCAGCCATCGATCACCGCTCCGCGATCTGTTCCAGCCGGTTCAGCAGCTCCTCGCCGGCGCCGACAAAATCCAGCATCTCCGAGCGCAGCCGCTTCACCTCACGCTTCGTTACCTTGCCGTCCGCCAGCGCCAGGTGGAACTTCGTCGAGAAGTCGCCCAGCTCGCTGATCAGCTTCGTGTAGCTCTCCAGCAGCTCAATGTCCGACACATCCGCGCTCACCCGCGGAATCGGCGGCAGATAGCCCAGCTCCTCGTTCATCGCCCTCAGCGGCCGGTGGTCGCCGGAGAGCGCCATCCATTGCACCGCCTCGAACACAGATGGGTAATGCGTCCTGATGTTCGGATTCGCCTTCGAGTACAGCACGTGCAAATTCATCTCAACGCGCGCGGCCAGCACCTTCGCGCCGCCCGGGTATTCCTGCACCAGCGTGTGGATCGCATCAGCGACGTTCATGTGGGCTCCCTTTAACGATGACGACCGCAGCATCTCCGCCTATCGTGACTTCATGGACACGCAAAAAAAGCCCCGGACCGAAGCCCGGGGAGGCCATGACGCCTTGATAGCGGAGGAGAACTGCATGGGCAGACAACCCGCCTGCCAGGGGGTAATGGCGCCCGTTCCAGCCCCGGTAGAATCGACGTCTCTCACAACAGCGACTCCCGACAGGGAAGGAACGGACATGGAAATAGCAGCCAAGCTCATGGCGCTCGACATCGCGATGCTCGCCCTGCTCAGCGAACACACGAAGAACGTCAAACTCTGGGAGCGCATCGAACGCTTCACGGCAGAGATCATTCACGACCCCGCGATCTCAGAGGCTCTTGCAGACAAGATTCAGGACTACCTGGATTCGTGGCGGGAATCAGCTGGTCCGGATGCGGATCGTCCCGCAGCGCCCTGAGCGCCTGCGCATGACGCACGCTGGTGGAAAGCACGCGTGTCAACACACGCTCGTGCCGCGAGGGGCCAAACAACCGTGACCACCATTCGCGCAACATCAAGCCTGCCATCCGTCGTCGGACGACTTGCGCCGCTCATCCACTCGCCGATCGCCGTCGCGCGGCTCGCCAAACTCGCCAAACGGCGCACCGGGGTCCCGGCGGTCGCCATCCTCGCGGCGATATGCACCGCAGCGCGGCTCGCCGAAGTCGCCGAAGGTCGACGGCGCGCGGGGGCGTAACTCGCCACCTGAGCGGCAATCCGAGTTACGCAACACAGACCAATCGATGTCTCCGCGCAGATCCTCACACCGTACCTCCCCGTTCGTGGCGCGCTCGATCGCCGGGCAGTACTCAGCGGGCGGCATTTGGTCAGGATTTGGGCTGTTCAGCCACTTGTACACGTTTGGCTGGTGGATCGTCTTCGTTTGGGTCGATACGGCGCGCGCCAAGGCCGCCTGACCGCCGAGGATTTGCACAGCCTTTTTGAGGGATTCGATGCTCATGGACAAAGAATATAACTACAGTTCTACGCTTGTCAATAACTCAAGTTCTTTGACGTTCGATTACCGTGGTTATATGGTCGCGCCCATGAAGTACGGCGAACGACTCCACATGGCCCGCACCTACGCTCAGCTGACTCAGAAGCAGCTGGCAGACAAGATCAAGAACGTCTGCACCCAGGAAAACATTTCGAAGCTGGAGCGGAGCGATGCCACTGGGTCCGAGTTCACCGCGCAGTTCGCCGACGCCTGCGGGGTGCGGGCCATGTGGTTGGCGGCCGAGGAAGGGGACATGACCGACGGCTATTATGTGGAGGACGAGCGCCTGATCGTGGCGTTGAAGCTCATGCAGCAGCTCCCGACATACGCCATCGATCATGTGATCAAGGACGTTGCTAAGACTGCGGAACTCATCGATCAAGCCGCCGATCAAGGCGCCCGTGATAAAACTGCCGGTTCGGCGTGAGCCTGACTATTAAAAGGGAGAAAAAATAACCATGGATGCCATCATCCCGCTGGTCGTTCTAGTTGTTGTCGGGTACTTCGTATACCTGTACCTCACCAGCAACCGCCAACAACCCCACGCCGCGCCCCGCGCACTCCGAGATGAGCATGATCCATTCGCCGACGCTCAGCGCGTGATGCAGTCTGCCATGGACACCTGCAACGCCGGCCACGCCAACGCCGTTCAGGCGCTGCTGTGGCTCGCTTCGAGCGACGGAACGGTCAGCAAGCAGGAGGCTCGCAACGTCTTCCGATTCTGCGAGAAGCAGGGCAGCATGCTCCCGGCAGGCCTCGCGGATGCACTCGAGCATCTGAACAACGGCATGTCGATCAGGTCCAGTCGAACGGACAGCGCCGTGCAAAACGACCTTGCCGAGATCGCCAAGCGGCCCATTCAATACCGCGCCGCTTTTCTTGGAGCTGCCCACGCCATCTGCGGCGGGAACAAGCGCATCAGCAAGACCAAGCAGGACTTTCTCGACCGCGCTACCAAGATCGTCGAGGAGCAGCCCACATGAAGACCATCGCCACCATCGTCCTCGCGCTCGCCATGGTCGCCTGCGCCGGAACTGACTTCACGTGGGACAACGCCCGCCAGATCAGCATGGCGGCACCAATCGACTAGGGAGAGCAACCAAAATGCGACACATAGCCAGCGCACTTCTGATCGGCGCAATCATTCTGCCGCTTTCTTCCCACGCCTTCGAGGTGGAGCAACCCGCGGCGCCGGCTGCGATCCATGACGAGGTGATGGTCTTCAAGATCGGTGGCGCGACCTACACGGTAACCACGCTCCCCATCGTCGCCAAGAAGTACGAGGCATTCGATACTCCACCGCCCGCATACGCTGAGGTGACCAGCGGCCTCACGCTCGGCAGCCGCATTACCGAAGAGGAAGCCATCAAGGTCATTGAAGCCTTTTACCGTGAAAACGCCATCGATTTCTCGACGATCAGAATCCGCAAGTTCCAGCTCGGCGCGCTTCAATACGTCGCGTGGTGCACCGACGTCTTCATGTTCGCGTGCACCGAACGGCAGTTCAGGACCGGCAACCTGGTCGAGTTCGAGGTCAATGGAGGAAACCGCAGCGGCGGCATGACCGGCTTCGAGCGCCGGATTATGATGATCCGCAAAGTCTGACCCGTGGACTGACTATGACGAAAAAATACCCGAGCATCACCGTTGGCGAGCTGATACGCCACCTCTCAGCCTATCCGGACGACTACACCATCGACTTCGCCGGGCTCACGTTCCACCGCGTGAAGCAACGCGATGAAACGCACGTCCAGATGGAATTCAACCAACAGGTTTACCTTGATGACGCAGGTCGCGTGGTGGTTGATAACCTTGAATGATGGCGGCCGCCCAGATCACGGCCGTCGCACGGTCGACGTGCCGGTAACTCTCGCAAACCTTGCCTTCGTGCAGCCGTTTCAGCTGCACCACATCCCCGTCTATTTCGATTAGCCACGACGTTCCGCGCCTACGATCTGCATCCCAGTCACCACAGGTATCCGAACGCAGCGCGTCAGCCGTAGCCTTGGGCACCACCAGGTCTTGCGCGGGCAGCGGTTGCAGCGGACTGCCCGCGCAGATCGGGCACGGCATGCGTTCGACAGCCGAGTAAGGGTGCCGAATCTCGCGAACCCCACGACATTCAGGGCAGTGAAGATCGTCGCGCCGGTCCTCGCTCATTCCGCCATGCTCGACGGCCAGCCACATCGCGCGCACGCCGCATACATGCGCGAACTGCGCGGTATATTCGGAGCCGCCTGCGTCGCCGGTCTCAAGATAGGCGATTGATGCCCGTCGAAGCCCAACAGCCCCTGCAAGTTCTCCTTGTGTCAGCCCGGCGCACAGGCGCGCTAGCTTAAGTCTCTCCCCGTACTTCATTCCTAGCTCCTTTTGAACTCGCCCAAGTCGGGCGCGGCTTCATTTTGCCACAAAATATAACCGTAGTTCTTGACACACCTAGAACCGCAGTTATATATTTCCATCACCCCGGAGCCGCGCGCCACAGTCGGCGCACCCCAAGCGGCAGACGTGCAGGGCCCGGCCCCTGCCGACGGTCTGGCAACAGGCTGTGAGCGACACGAAGACGCAGGGTGATGGTGGGGACCCCACACACGACATGAGGAGCATGACCATGATCAGGATGTTTGCGCACTACATTCGCCGCGGCTACGGGCCGCGCATCTCCTTTCGCCTGGCACGCAGCCGGATGATGGAGGCGCGGTCGTGACCGAGCCCATCGTCATCCCGTCCATCGTCGCCGTGCGCTGGCAGGAGGCGCTTGCGGACCCGACGATGCCGCGCTGGCGCAGTCTCGCGCAGATGCTGTCTTCGATGGTGGTGAACAGTTCGATCTACACCCCCGGCTCGCCGGTGGTTGACGACCTGCGCACGCTCGCGCACGTGGCCCACATCCACCAGCTCTCACTGCAGCCGCGCCGCGAAGAAGCGCGCGTCGCGGACGCTCACGGAGCCCTGGCATGAGCGGCCACATCATCAGCCTTGCCGGGCTATGCATGGTTTCCGACGCAGCCTGCGAACTGGACGCCTACAAGGACCACCTCGAAGGCGACGAGCGCGAGCGCATCAAGCTCATGGTCGACGAGCTGCACGAACTCGTGGTGCGCGTGGCCGGGCCCGCGGCGTCCCTGATCTATGCAGCGGACGACGACACGCCGACCGTGCGCGACACCGCCACCCAGCCCGCCATCGAGGCGCAAGGAGCGTAACCATGCTCACCGACACCCAGAAGAGCCATGCCCGCTACGAAGGCGGCAAGCCGATCTCAGACAGGAAGGCTCACCTCGCGCGCGCTGCCACGGCCATGCGCAAGGTCATCAGCGATCCCAACGGACTCACCCTAGAAGACGCCGCGGCCATGCGCAAGGCGCTTACGGTGATGGACAAGGTCATCGCCCAGCTCGAGCGTGACGCACGCGAGGCGAACGCGATCAAGGCCGACTGCGATCGCCGAACCAAGGCCGCCCTGGAGTCCCTGGGCAAGCTGCCGAGCAGCGCCGTGGACGACGTCGTCGCGCTCGCTTCGATCGCCATGGAGCTTTCAGACCTCAAGGCGCTCGCTTTCGGGCGCTACGGCGGCGGCAGCGTCCAGTTGGCTCTGCGCGATGCTGTCCGCACTGCCGTCTCATCGCTTGCCTACAAAGTCGCCAGCAAACAACTCGACCCAGCCGCTTTCGCCGAATCCGTGCGCGGCGAAATGCAGGCCCACAAGGACAGCCACGCCGAGCTGATCCAGAAACTCAACACGCTCGCCGTGGCGGAGCGGATGGAGAAAAGCAGATGAAACGCTGGACGCCCGAAGAAGACGCCACCCTGACCGATCTCTACAAGACGCTCAGCGCCGGCGAGATCGCCGCGCGCATGAGCCGCTCGCGGCCAGCCGTCAAGAACCGCGTCAACATCCTCGGCCTCAAAAAGCCCGAAGGCGTGACGAACCCGGGCTGCTTCGTTCGCGGCCAGCGTTCCTGGAACAAGGGCCTGCACTACAAGGCCGGCGGCCGCAGCGCCGAGACCCGATTCAAGCCCGGCCACCGCGCCGGCGTCGCGGCTGTCGTCTACCAGCCGATCGGCGCCGAGCGCATCACCAGGGACGGCTACCGCCAGCGCAAGATCAACGACGACATGCCGCTGCACAAGCGCTGGCGCGGCATCCACCTCATCGAGTGGGAAGCCGCCAACGGCCCGCTGCCAAAGGGCCACGCGCTTACCTTCCGCAACGGCGACAAGACCGACTGCCGCCTGGAGAACCTCGTCTGCGTCCACCGCAGCGAGCTGATGCGGCGCAACACCGTGCACAACTACCCGGCCGAGCTGCGCCAGGTGATCCGCCTCAAAGGCGTTGTCACCCGCAATATCAACACCCTCAGCAAGGAAACCGCATGAACCACACCATCACCGACCTGCGCGCGCACCTCTTCGCCACCATCGAGGGCCTGCGCGACAAGGACAACCCGCTCGCCATCGATCGCGCCAAGGCCGTGGCCGAAGTCGCGCAGACCATCATCAACAGCGCCAAGGTCGAGGTCGAGCACATGAAGGTGAGCGGCGAGATCGACGGCACCGGATTCATCGTCCCCGCCCTTCCTGGAACCGCTTCCACCACCGGACAGGCTGCGCCGCGCGCAGGGCTCACCGTGGTGCGTGACGACAAGAACGGCGTGACCACCGTCGAACAGAAGAACGGCATGACCATCACCAGGAACGTGGCGAAATGAGCACACCCATGACCGCGATCACAGCCCCCCAATTCCTTCAGCGCGCAGCAGACATCATGGCCGAGCGCGCCAGGCAGTACGACAAGCCTGAAGGCGAGCGCTCCATGGGCACCGCCGTCGCCGCGTTCAACCTCATCACCGGGCGCGAGATCAGCGAGGCCGAAGGCTGGCTGCTGCTGCAGGTGCTGAAGGATGTCCGCCAGTGGCAGCGCGTCGGATTCCACCTAGACAGCGCGGAAGACTGCATCGCCTACGCGGCGCTGAAGGCAGAGGCCAAGCAGATCGAGGCGAAGCCATGACCCACCTCGCCCTTTTTCTGTCGGCATTCCTGACCGTGTTCCTGCTCGGCACGCAGCAGCTCAACGTATCCGGCAGGCACTACAGGGCCGCCATCATCACCAGCCTCGGCATTGGAGCGGCGCAGATATTCCTGTGGCGCCTGGTGCCGGAGGCAAACGCCACAGAGATCGTCGCGACGCTCGCCGGCGGGCCGGTCGGAATCGTCGCCGCGATGCGCCTTCACCCAGCAATCATGAGGAGGATATGCAAATGAACAGCCCTGATTTCGATCACGCAGAACGCCGCTCGGATGCGCTTGCCGAGGTGAGGATGGTGGTGGACGGGCTCAACGACCTGTGCGCCAGGGTGCGCGAGCAGTGGCCCGAGCGCTACCCGATGCCGGAAGACCTCGATGCGCTGCTGACATACCAGGAATACGTGATTGCACGCGTCCGCTCGGGTGCGCTGCAGAAGATCGCGTCCACGTTGAGAACCTAACATGCGTAAACGCAGCAAATACCGCCCCTACCGAGTCGACCGCTCCGCCTGGGCACACTGCGTCGGCATGCAACAGCAGCTCACCGACGACCAGCGCACCGACCTCGGCATGGCCGTCCACACCAGCATCGAGCGGCTGCGCATCGGCGCGGGCATCGAGCTCGACTGGCACACCCTGGCCGCGGCTGCCAACGTCAGCCTGGTCATGTGCGAGCGCGGCGTCGGCGCCGAATACCTGGACGACATCAAGTCCGCCCAGGACGCGCTGGTCGAGATACTCGAGCGGCAGCGCCGGACAGGGAAATGGGCGTTCCACGGCGCCGGATACGTCGCGCTCGCGCGCGCGGTCGAGATCCACGAGGCCCAGCTCGCCGCGGTCTCTCGGGACGGCGCTCGCGCCGCGATGCTCGAGGTGAGGCGCCGAGTCGATTCTGGCCATGTGCTGAACGAGGTTCCGGCATGAAACGCATCACCCTCGAAGCCTGGGCATCAGCCAACTTCAGCCCCGCGCCCACCCTGCCGACGCTGCGCGCCTGGGCCCGTCAGCAGCGCATCCAGCCAGCACCGGTGAAGGTCGGTCGCACCTGGTACGTCGAGCCTTGCGCGCAGTACAACGC
>JAJZRT010000059.1 GCA_021802595.1 Pseudomonadota bacterium | reverse complement strand
TCTGAGGTCGACCTTTTCCTGCGCCAGCGGCAGCAGGATGTCGTGCTGCCGTTCGACGGCGGCGGCGAAGCGCTGGTAATCGGCGAAATCGCTCGCCAGCATCGCGGTGTGCTCACGCAGCGTGGCATCGCGTTCCGCATCGAGGCGTGCGCGTTCGGCGCGCGCGGCGGCGATCTTCGGGTCCTGGCGCGCCCCCGGGAAAACCGGCAGGTCGAAACTGACCTGCACCGACACCATGTCGCCGTACTGCGGGGCCCGGCGCTGATAGTCCATTTCCAGCGCCCAATCGGGTCGCTTCGCCGCCTGTGCTTCCGCGATGTCCGCGTCCAGCACATGTGCCCGGGAGTCGTACGCCAGCAGTTCCGGATGATGATGCAGACGATGTTCCAGGGTGTCGCGCTGGATCGGCCACGCCGGTACGCTGCCTTCGAGGGGCGCGTCGGCCGCCGCGCCGATCCAGCGCCGCAGCGCCGCGATCGCCTGCGCCTGCCGCGCGCGCAACTCGTCGCGCCGTTCGTCGATCAGTGCCGCTTCCTGGCGCGGGGCGACGATGTCCGCCGGCGATCCCTGGCCGCCGGAGAGTTCGGCGCGAACTGCCGCTGCGAGCAGCCGGTTTTCCGCCGCCAAGGCATCGATGCGCGCCAGCTGGCGCTCGACGCTCTGGCGCGCGATCCAGGCGACGGCAGTCTCGCGCAGCACGGTCAGCCGCGCGATGCGGGCCTCGGCTTCGCTCAGGGCGACCTTGCCCTGTGCCGCCGCGACCCGGGCCTCCCGCTTGGCTGCGTTGGGAAACTCCTGCATGAGCCCGATGCGCTGCATGGTCATGGCGTCACGGGTCAGGCTGTAGCGGTCGGCGCCTTCGATTGGCAGGTTGTCGATGCCCAGCACGAGCCTGGGATCGGGGAGGGCGCCTGCGGGGATTTGCAGGGAACGGGCCGCGGCGAGGCTTTCCTCGCTGGCCTTCAGCTGCGGGGCGTGCGTCTCGGCAAGGCGCAGCGCCTCGTCGAACGTCAGCGCATGGCTGGGCGAACTCAGCCCGGCGAGCAGCATGGCCAGGGCCATACGCCTGCGCGCGAAACAACGGTTGAACGTGAACACGATGGTCTTCCCTAGTTGAACAAGACAGCATGCCGCGACGGCACGCGCTCGACGACAGGGAAGATTAAATGCGGAAGACCTGGAACTGGATGCGAAGCGGCGGAGACGCGTCCGCCAGCCATGCCGGACGGAGGGGACAGACTCGGGCAGCGGGTTGTGCCGAGAGGTCGATCAGCGGTACGGGCGCCGCGCTCATCAGGGCCAGCGGCGGAATATCGAGGGACGCCCGGTGATCCGCCTGGGCGGAGGGGTCGCAATGCGCCTTGCACAGCGGCGATGGCTTGGCGTCCATGTCCATGTCGCCCATGTCGCCGGTGCAGTCCGCAGGCATGTCCTGCATGAAAACCGCGGGCGAGGCAAGGACTGATAAATCCCGCGGACAGGCATACGCTGCGACCGCAAGCTGACTCCAGAACAGCATGGCAGTGCACAGGAAGGCGATCAGGCGGCATGTCTGTTTCCGGAACATGGGTCGGAGCCTAGGGGCAATGCGCATGCGAGTCAATGGTTGGACTGCATCAGTCACGAGGAGTCTGCGGCGATCGGACAAACTGGATGGCGGCTTCGGCGAGCCGGCCACCCTGAGCGTCGAACACCGCGCCCAGACCGAACGGCCGACCCGAAACGGGGCGGTTTTGAGGGGCGGAAAGGGCCGGATAAGGCACCGGCAGAAGTTGCCGGTCTGCATCCTGTACTTCGCATAATGTATAAATTCGCTGAATCAATGGCTTACGCGAAGTTCCTCGAATCGGGTTTGACAAATGCCGCAGGGCGGCGAGCGGAACGAATTTCGACGGTACGCGAAATGAAGCGCAGGCAGGTTTTTCCATGCTAAGTCCTTCGGCTGGGTTGAACAAGTTTCGGGGTTGGCGGGGGTCTGTGATTCGGCCGCTGGGGGCGGCCTCGGGGGAAACGGGTTCACCCGCTGCGCGGGGCGGCTCGAACCCCTTCGGGGCGGTCGCCTTGAACCCTTGCCACGGTGCGGACGTCCGCTGGTTTGGCTTGCAGGCCGAAGCCTGTCCGGTGGGTGCGGGCAGCGGTGCCGGGTGCAGGCCGTCGCGGGATGCCGTCAGGGCGCAGGCTCGCCACCGCGTCGCGCTTGCGCGCTGCCGCGTGGCGTTGCCTGCCGCCTTCCGGGCGCTCATGCGACCACCCGCAGCACTGCGACCTTGTCCGCAACAGCGGGCGGGGCGGCAGGCTTGCGGGCCTCCATGTAGCGGCGGGCAAGGCTGACGACAAGCTGAAGGTTTTGCAGCTCCCACGGCTGGAAGGAACGGCCATCAGGCGTCACCAAAGCCCCATCACGGGCAAATCGCCACCCTTCCCACCCCTCGACATGGACGATGGCCTTTGCGCGCATCCTGACGAGTTTGAAGGCCGGATAGGGAATGCGGTTGGCGCCGGTCTCCCAGTTGCGCACCGATCGGACGGACACGCCCAGGTATTCGGCGGCCTGCTTCTGGGTGAGGCCGGCGGTCATGCGCTCGGCATGGAAGCGCTCAGGATCGGCCCAGAGGAAATGCGGGTGACGACGCGGCTGCTTGCGGCGGCGATGTTTCTCAATCATGGCTGGCCCCCTTCGCCCGGGAACGGGCAGGACGCCACCAGCTCATCGAGGCGAGAGCGCAGCACATAGGCCGTGGCCGACAGGCCTTCGGGTTCCTCGATGCCCTGCAGGACGTGGCCGATGGCGTCAGCGAGGATGGCCAGGTCGAGATGCCAGGTGTTCAGGCGGTCAGCGTGGTCGATCATGCGGCACCGCCTTTCGACAGCATCCGAAGGCTGATCGGGTTCATCGAATCGAGCGCCAGCTTGGCGGGCGGGTAAATGACCCACTTGCCGGTGAGAACGTGCTTTCTGGCGCCTACGACCTTGCCAGCCCGACACCAGCGCAGCAGGCAGCGCTCAGAAACGCCGATCTGCTCGGCAAAGCGGCGGATGGAAATTCCGTCCTGATGACTCATGCCGCACCCCCTGTCCGTTGAGCAAAAAACGAAGTCAATGGGTTTGCGGGGCGATTCTCGACGCCAGCCCAATACTGGCGCGGGGTCAGGTTGCGGGTTTTGGCGGTCTGAATTCGCAAAATGAGAATGAACGGACAAGTGTTACTTAGCCGTTCGCCGACTTGAGGGCCGGGATGGCCGGCGCGAAACCGGTGATGACGGTTTGGTCGATCATCGAACAGGCCGAACGACCGTCCCGAAACGGGGCGGTTTTGCCGACGAGAGAATGCGGGTTTCCGAGGCGGCACGGATTGCCGCTTCTCATCCTGTACTTCGCATAATGTATATTATGTTAAATACTAAAATTAGTTACAATTGAAACCATTTCCGGCACCATGTCACTAAGCTCAAACACCGACAGCCACATAGAGACGTGAACCTGGACTTCACCTACTTCGAAAACGGGATCCAGCGCATTTCCGGGCAATTGCTTGGCATGCCCCAGGAGCGGGTCGTGCTCAATCGTCTGTTCTTCTATGTTTTCATGGATCTGGATGATGTTTATAACCAACATCTTTCAGAGTTTGGCCTCAATAGTTCCACCTTCCTGGCGCTTGCCATGATCCTGGGCAGCGAAGGCAACCGGCTGAATCCCAGCCATCTGAGCGAGGCACTGATCGCATCCCGTACCAATGTCACCCGGCTGATCGATGAACTGGTCGGTTCGGGCTGGGTTGTCCGCAGCCCCTGCACGCAGGATCGGCGGCGGGTGGAATTGTCGTTGACGCCAAGCGGACGCCAACTGACCCTGAAGGTGCTGCCTGCCATCTGGAAACGGATCGAGCAGCAATGGTCCGACTTCAGTCCGGACGAGGTGGCCGAATTCGGCCGTCTGTTGCGGAAGATGCTGGAAGGCTTGCGGCGGTTCAGGGGGGCTGCATGAGGAACCGGTTATCAGCAGGCGTTCTTCTGATATTGGCCGGCTGCGCCCGGCTGCCGCATGAGCTGCCGGCCAGGCCGGACCTGAAAACCCCCGAGGTGACGGCAACGATCGCGGCCCTGGGGGGGTCGGCAGCCCGGCATGACACGGAGGGTTCGACATCCCACTGGTGGCAGGCATTCGGCCGGCCCGATCTCGATCGCCTGGTCGAGACCGCCTTGCGGGACCATCCTGACTGGACGATGGCACAGGCACGCCTGCGCAGGGCCGACGAAGCCGACCGCCTGGCCCGTCTGGATGCCCAGGGGCACTACGAAACCGACGCCACGATGGTCCGGGAACACCTGAGCCGGAACGGCCTGTTCCCTCCCCCCATCGGCGGCAGCACCTTCACCCAGACCGATCTCACCCAGAATCTTTCCTACAGCCTGGACTGGTGGGGCAAAAATCGGGCGCTGGTGCAGGCCGCGGGCAACGAGCGCCAGGCGGCTCGGGACGAGGTTGCGGCGGTTCGCCTCAACGTGGCGGCGGCAGTCGCCGACACCTATTTCGCAGGCGCCGATGTCGAGACGCGGCTTCAGGTCGCCCGCGCGCTGGAACAAGACCATCGCAGGCAACACGCCCTGCTCAAAGCCCGTTTCGACCTGGGGCTGGACAGCGCACAGCCGCTGATCGATGCCCGCAGGAAACTGGACCAGGACGAGGACCGGATCCGGGGGCTGGAATACCAGGCGCGTTCCCTGCGCTACCGCCTGAGCGCCCTGGTCGGTCAGGATCCCGACCACACCGCCGAGCTGCCGCCACTCACGCTCGATGCCCGTCTCCCGCCTCTGCCCGCTCCCCTGCCGATAGACTGGCTGGCGCGCCGGCCCGACGTGGCTGCGCTGCGCAGCCGGGTGGAAGCCGCCGCCGACCTGAGCACCGCAGCCCGGGCGGATTTCTATCCAAACCTGGACCTGCGCATGATGATCGGGCTGGAAACCCTCGACCTGGGCAAACTGTTCCAGGCCAACAGCCTGTCGGCGTCGATCGGCCCGGCCCTGCACCTGCCGATTTTCAACGGCCAGACCCTGAGGGCGAAACTGGGGATGCGGGAAGCGGATTACGCCGCAGCGGTGGCGACGTATAACCGCACCATCCTCAACGCCGCGCGTCAGGCTGCCGACGCCTATGCGCTGATCGCCAGCCTCGATCAGCGCAGCCAGGCCCAGCGCCTGGCGCTGCAGGAAACCGAACACACCCGTGCGCTGGCGAGACAGCGCCAGGCACTCGGACTGAGCAGCCCGTACGACACCCTCGAAGCAAACAGCGCCGTCCTCGGCCAGCGCATGCAGGACATCGGGATCCAGGCAGCCCGCCTGCGCGCCCGGGTGGCGCTATGCAAGGCACTGGGCGGGGACGCCCCAACCCAGGACCCCGCACCATGACCGTTCAGCCTCCGGAAGCCAATCCGGCCAAACGCAAACGTCTGCTGACCTTGCTGGCCCTGATTTTTCTCGTGGCCGGGCTTGCCTGGGGCGTGCGCTGGTTCCTCCATAGCCGCGGCCATGAAAGCACCGACGACGCCTACGTGGCCGGCAATCTGGTGCGGGTCACGCCGCGCGTCGTCGGCTCGGTAGAGGCGGTGCTGGCCGACGACACCGATTTCGTGAAGCAGGGCCAGGTGCTGGTGAGACTGGACGATACCGATGCCCGGCTTGCCCTCGACAAGGCCGCGGCCGACCTCGGCGAAATCGTGCGCCGGATCAGCCAGGCTTACGAGGCCCACACCCAGCAGGCCGCCAACCTGGCGATAAAACGCCGCACCCTGGAACAGGCCGGGGCCGATCTGACGCGGCGCGAACAGGCGGTCGCGGTCGAGGCCGTTTCGCGCGAAGAGGCCGAACACGCCCGTGCCGCACGCGACAAGGCCAAGTCCGAATTCGACCTGGCGCGCGCGCAACTGGCTGCCTCCGAGGCCGAAATAGGCGGCACTACGGTGGCGACGCACCCGGCAGTCAAGCAGGCCGAAGCCCGGCTGCGCGAAGCCTGGCTGGCACTGGCCCGCTGCGAGATCCGCGCGCCCGAGGCCGGCCAGGTGGCCAAGCGCTCGGTCCAGATCGGCCAGCAGGTCGCTCCCGGCATGGCGCTCATGGCCATCGTGCCGGTCACCCAGCTGTGGGTGGAGGCCAACTTCAAGGAAGACCAGCTGAAGGGCATGACGGTCGGCCAGCCGGTGCAGCTCGTCTCCGATCTCTACGGCGGTAGCACGACCTTCCACGGCACGGTCGTGGGGCTGTCGCCCGGCACTGGCAGCGTGTTCTCCCTGTTGCCGCCGCAGAACGCCAGCGGCAACTGGATCAAGATCGTGCAGCGCCTGCCGGTGCGCATCGCGCTCGACCCCCGGGAAATGGCCGAGCATCCGCTCCGGGTCGGGCTGTCGATGACGGTCGAGGTGGAAACCGGCGTTGCCGGCAAGGCGGGGCCGCCGCCGGCGACCCGCTACGTCACCCCGGTGGAAGACGCGACCGGCGCGGATGCGCTGATCAACGCCATCCTGCGAGCCAACCAGGTGCGCCAGGCCAACCCGCAGCACAAGGGCTGAGCCCGAGACCATGGCCCATCAGCCGCTGCACGGTCCCACGCTGATCCTGCTGACGCTGGGGCTGAGCCTGGGCACCTTCATGCAGGTGCTGGACACGTCCATCGCCAACGTCTCGCTGCCGGCGATCTCGGGCGACCTGGCGGTGAGTCCGAACCAGGGTACCTGGGTCATCACCTCCTTTGCCGTCAGCAACGCCATCGCGCTGCCGCTCACCGGCTGGCTGTCGCGCCGCTTCGGCGACGTGCGCCTGTTCGTGCTGTCCACCCTGCTCTTCACCCTGGCCTCCTGGTTGTGTGGCCTGGCGCCCAGCCTGCCGCTCCTGATCGCCGCGCGCGTGCTGCAGGGTGCCGTCGCAGGTCCCATGATTCCCCTCTCGCAGAGCCTGCTGCTCAACAACTACCCGCCCGAAAAGAAAGGGGTCGCGCTGGCGCTGTGGTCGATGACCGTCATCGTCGCGCCCATCCTCGGCCCGATCCTCGGCGGCTGGATCACCGACAACATCAACTGGCCGTGGATCTTCTACATCAACCTGCCGGTCGGCCTGCTGTCGGCCTTCCTGACCTGGACAATCCTGGGCCAGCGTTCCAGCGCGACCCAGGTCGTGCCCATCGACAAGGTGGGCCTGGTGCTGCTGGTGCTGGGGGTGGGTGCGCTGCAGATCCTGCTGGACAAGGGCAACGAGCTGGACTGGTTCGAGTCCGGCACCATCGTCACCCTGGCGATCGTCTCCATGGTGGCGCTGAGCGTGCTGGTGGTGTGGGAGCTGACCGACCGCCACCCGGTGGTGGATTTCCATCTGTTCGGCCAGCGCAACTTCCTGGTCGGCACGGTCATCCTGAGCTTCGGCTACCTGGTGTTCTTCGGCAACGTGGTGATCCTGCCCCTGTGGCTGCAGACCAACATGGGCTACACCGCCACCTGGGCCGGCATGGCCGCCGCGCCCATCGGCATCCTGCCGGTGTTCCTGTCCGCCGTGATCGGCAAGAACATGCACAGGATCGACCTGCGTATCTGGGCCACGTTCAGTTTCGCGGTGTTCGCCGCGGTAGCGTTCTGGAACAGCCACTTCAACACCGACGTCACCTTTCAGAACATCGTTATCCCGCGCCTGCTGATGGGCTTCGGTGTCGCGACCTTCTTCGTGCCGCTGACCGCCCTGACCCTGGCGGGCATTCCGCCGCACCTGATGCCCAGCGCCACCGGCCTGTCGAATTTCTCCCGTATCCTCGCCGGCAGTTTCGGCACGTCGCTCAGCATCACCCTGTGGGACCGTCGCGCCGCATTCCACCACAGCATCCTGAGCTCGCACGTCTCGGCTTTCGATCCGACGGTTGCGGACGCCCTCGGCAGCCTGGCCAACCCGGCGACCGATCCGGCCATGCTGGACCGGATCATCAGCCAGCAGGCGGTGATGCTGGCGACCAACGACATTTTCTGGCTGTCGGGCTGCTTCTTTGTTGTGCTGATGCTGATGGTCTGGCTGGCCAGACCGCCCGGCCAGGGGGCCGTGCCAGCCGCCAGCGGCGCGCATTGAGGAGCAGTCCAGGCATCAGCGGGAACTTTTTGATATCTTGTTTCTTCGGTCGAGGAACCAAAATCCGGTTTTCATTTCTACATGTCCTGCTTATATTGTTTATAAGCACCTCGGAAAGTCTGCATTCTGGGGGCTTGACTGAGTCAAGAGCCGCGTTGTTTGTGCGGCGTTTTCTAAGAACTTTACATTTGGAGCAAAAATTATGAATCAGGCACGCTCGTACAAAACCCTTTCCCTCCTCGGCACCTCGCTCTTCTGCATCGCGTTGCTGGGTGGCTGCGCCACGACCGATAACCTGAACAAGGCCCAGAGCACGGCGGACCAGGCACTGCAGAAGGCCAACGAGGCCAACGCCAACGCCAACGCCGCCAAGACCGCCGCCGATCAGGCATCGCAGAAGGCCGATACAGCCAACGCCAACGCCAACGCCGCCAAGTCGACTGCCGACCAGGCCAATTCCACTGCCGAAGCGGCAAAAGCCGAAGTCGAGAAGCTGGCCGAGAAAATCGACCGGATGTTCAAGAAGACGATGCAGAAATAATTCTGCAGGCCGGGAGGATGGAGATACCCCGGCATCTTTTGTCCTTTGACGCAATGCGGCATGGGCATCGATACCCGGGTGGTCACCCGCAACGCCGGGACGCCCGGTATCAGCGGATGACCACCCGGGTACCGATGTCCATCCAGCGCGAAAGCCGCCGGATCTGCGGGTTGCTCAGCGCCACACAGCCGTCGGTCCAGTTGACCGCCTGCTGGACGCTGGGGTCGCCGTGGCCGATGCCGTGAATGCCCAGCTGGCCGCCAAGCGGCGTGTTTTGCGGCGGCGTGCGATGCTGCCGCAAGGCCCGGATGATGGCGTCCAGATCTGCCTCGCTGATATCGCCATCGAGATAGGCGCGGCGGGCAATGCGCGCTGAGGGATAATCCAGCCCGTAGAACGTGCCGAACCGGCTCTGACGATCGACCCAGGACACATGAAAGACCCCTCGTGGCGTGGTTTCGTCCCCCCTCCGATGTGATTCCGCCGCACCGCCGCTACCGATGGAAATATTGTGAAAACGAATCAGGACGTGATTGTCCGCAGAGAGAACCGTCAGGGTAAGCGCCTCGGTATCCACCAGGACCCAGGGCTGGCCCCCACCTCCCCAAGCGGTTGCGGATACGCTCAGGATGACCGCGACGATCAATGCGCCCAGATGTTGCCGCAATGCGATTCCCCTCATGAACTGCCCATGAAACAACTGCCATTTTTCACACTGCCTGCTGTGGCGCGCCCGATTCACGGTTTGCATGTGCTCTTGCTGGTGCTCTTGTCCTGGATTGTCCCCGGGTGGGGGGCGACGTTCCTCCTGCCCACCGACGGCAGCACGGTCGTCGGTCAGATTCACGTGGTAACCGCCGACTCGCGCAATACCCTGGTGGATATCGCCCGCCATTATGACCTCGGTTACGAGGAAATCACGCTCGCCAATCCCGGTGTTTCGGTCTGGGTGCCCGGCGAGGGAACGCGGATCGTCGTGCCTACCGAATTCATTCTGCCGCCGCAGCCGTGGGTCGGCATCGTCGTGAACATCCCCCAGCGCCGACTGTACTATTTCCCCCGCCACACGGCCAGGGAGCCTGCGACAGTGGTCACCTTCCCGATCGGCATTGCGCGCCCCGGCTGGCCCACGCCTTTGGGCAGCACCCGCATCATCGCCAAGGAAAAGGATCCTTCCTGGGTCGTTCCCAAGAACATCCAGGAGGAGCACCGCAGCCAGGGCGATGTCAACTTCCCGGATTACTTCCCGCCGGGTCCCAACAACCCCATGGGCATGCTCGCCCTGGAAACCGGGTTTTCGCAAATCTTCATTCACGGCACCAACCGTCCCTGGGGCGTGGGCATGCAAGTAAGCCACGGCTGCATCCATCTGTACCCGGAAAATGCGGCCTTCCTGTTTCCGCGGGTGCCCGTCGGCACACCCGTGCGCATCATCAACCAGCCGGTGATGGTGGGGGACCGGGACCATCTGATCTACCTCAGTGTATCGGCGCCGGTGGACGAGTATCCCAGCCCTGAGGGCGGACTGTTCATGCAGGCGATGGAAGCGCTGACGCGCTATACGCCGAAAATCAACTGGGATCGCGTACAGCAGACGGTCAATGCCCGACAGCTTGTTCCGGTGCCCGTCAATGCGGACGCGCCCAGCCTCGACCAGATCATCGCTGCCATCAAGCCGGAAAAATATGATTTCGAGCCCTATGGCATCGAGGCCAATGACGCCACGCCACCCGCTGCGCCGCACTGATCCATGCCCCCTGCCATGCGCAGTGCGCGGATGTCCGGGGGACGTGGAACCCGGCGGCCTCCGGCGGGTCAATCGCGTCAAGCAGCTCCGCTGCACTGACGCCCTCACATTCCGGACAACGTGGCCCAACGCTCCCCTTTTCAGCCGTATCTGACATCACGCCGAATCATTTCGGGGCATCCAGCATGATCGATCATGCCTACGTGGCCACGCACGCCCGCACGCCGGGTAGCCGCCACGTTGCGGCGCCCGACGGGACCAGCACCGACGAATACACCTGCCCGCTTTGCGGCCTGCCCGGCCTGGCCCGCATCCCTCGCCGTTTCATCGACCATATCCTAGGCCTGTTCGTCAGGCAGCGGCGGTTTCGTTGCACGCAGCCCGGATGCCAGTGGCAAGGCAACCTTCGCAGGCGGCATACGCACAGGCAATCCGGGACCGGGAATTAGAGGATGCCCGCGATCGATTGATCTTCTAGAATGACCGGATCGGCATGCTGCCCGGATATTCAGTCCCGCCCGTCGCCGGGCGCGTCCTTCTTGCGTTTCCCATCCTCTGAGGAGCATTGTTCATGATCCAGCTCAACGTGAATGGCATCCCCCGGCAACTCGACGTCGCGCCCGACACCCCCCTGCTCTGGGCATTGCGCGACACCCTGCACCTGACCGGCACCAAATACAGCTGCGGCGAAGCGCTCTGCGGCGCCTGCACGGTTCTGGTGGACGGCTCGCCGATGCGCGCCTGCGTCATACCGGTGTCGGCAGTCGCGGGCCGCAAGATCACCACCATTGAAGCGGTCGACCGGAACCGCATCGGCAAGGCCGTGCAGGAGGCTTGGCGCAAACTCGACGTGGTCCAGTGCGGCTACTGCCAGTCGGGTCAGATCATGAGCGCAGTAGCACTCCTGAGCCAGAACCACAAACCCACCGACACCGACATCGACAACGCCATGTCCGGCAACCTGTGCCGCTGCGCGACCTATGTCCGCATTCGTGCGGCGATCCACGAAGCCGCGATAGCCCTTGCCTAGGAGCCGTGATGAACACTCCCATTGAAAACCTCAGCCGCCGCCGTTTCCTCCAGGGCAGCGCCGGCCTCACGCTCGGATTTTTCCTGCCCAGCCTTGCCGATGCCGCGGCTGCCGGTCCCGGCAAGGCGGGCGGAGGCGCGGTTGAGCCGATCCATTTCGAGCCCAACGCGTTTCTCCGCATCGGCACCGACAACAGCGTGACGGTAATCTCCAAGCACCTGGAAA
>JAJZRT010000058.1 GCA_021802595.1 Pseudomonadota bacterium | reverse complement strand
ATCTACGCACATCGCTTATGCCGAGATCGGCTACACGCGGGACGTGGAGGTGCGCGCGGCCGGTGCTGCCTCACCGGTACGCCATCGCCGCCTGCGCCAGCCCTGCGAAACGCGCAGCTATGAGTTGGCCGGCATGGCCCCGGCGCAAGATGCGCGCTATTTCACGCTGCAGGAGTTTTTGACGCTGGATCTCAGCGAGCAGTATCCAGCGCAAGCCGGTGAGAGGGCGTCGCTTCAGCCGCTGGAATCGCGTCAGTACCACGAGCATGTGGACGGAACTACGCGTCAAAAGCGCCTGGTCGAACACGCCCGTACGCTGTACTTTGATGACGCCGCAGACAGCAGCAGTCCCATCGCTCCGCTGGCCTTCGGCCACCATGGACCGCGTGGTCTTAAATACGAAGACTACAAACTGGCCCTGACCGATGACCTGCTGGACGCCGTCTTCAAGACGCGTGATCCCCATACGGGGGCGGTGGTTGACGACAAACTGGCCTGGGCCGTGAATGGCGGCACGGCCAGAGAGTTCTTTGATGAACCCATCGCCCAGGGCTCGCCTTACCTCAAGAGCGGTTATGTCCGGGGTTCCAGCATCGATCCGGCCCTGGCGGGGCAGTACTGGATGCGTTCCGGCATGGCCGGCTTTAGCCAGGGGCGCATTGCGCCGGACCATTTCTTCCTGCCCGATCGGTACGTGGACCCCTTCGGCAACCCGACCACACTGCGGTACGACGGGCGCAAGCTGTTCGTTGTTGCCAGCACCGACGCCATGGGCAACACCAGCGGCATCGTTGTATCGCCCGATGGATCGCCGCGTTTTGACTACCGCGTGCTCGCGCCCATCGAGCTGGTGGACGCCAACGGCAATCTCAGCGAAGTCTGCTTCGACATCTTGGGCCTACCCATCGCTGCGGCGGTCAAGGGCAAATTCAGGGAGCCGGAGGCCGGCGATCCGACACAGAGCCCGTGGCAAGCCGATCGTCTCGACGGATTTGATCTGGCCTTGCGCAACCCGGAGCCCGATGCGGTGATGGGCTTCTGCAACTCCGTTGTGATGAATGAAGCTCTGGCTGCCGAATGGCTGGGCAGTGCCACCACGCGCTTTGTCTATTTCTTTGGCGACGCGGCAAACAACCTGCCTCCCGGCGCTTGCACCATCACCCGCGAACAGCATCACGTGGAAGTCAGTCCGCTCCAGGTGTCGCTGGAGTGTTCGGATGGCAGTGGCGCCGTGCTCATGAAAAAGGTGCAGGCCGAGCCGGCGCCTGGCGCCACCGATCTGCGCTGGATCGTCAACGGTCGCACCATCCTCAATAACAAGGGCAAGCCGGTGCGCCAGTACGAGCCCGTCTTCAGCGCCGTGGGCTTCGGGCCTGAGGAGCCGGAGGAAAACGGCGTCTCGACCACCACTTATTACGACGCCGCCGGCCGCCCAAGGCGCGTGGAGATGCCGGACGGCACGTTCAGCCGGGTGGAGTTCTCGCCCTGGCACAGCCTCAGCTACGACGCCGACGACACCGTGCTGGACAGTGCCTGGTACCGGGAACGCTTCTCGGTGCCGCCGGAGAACAGCTTGCCCATCGGCGCCGATGGCCGCATCACCGCCACGCCCGAGCAGCGCGCCGCGTGGCTGGCGGCGCGGCACGCCGACACACCGGGACAGATGCATTTCGACAGCCTGGGCCGCGACATCATTGCCATCGCGCACAACCGCGTCGAGGACGCGGCTGGAGCACACATCTTCGATGGCCGGTCATGGAAGGACGAATACCACCTCACCCACACCAGGCTCGACGCCGAAGGCAAGCCCCTGTGGATACGCGACGCACGCGGCCATCTGGTGATGCAATACATCTCTCCGCCCAAGGCCAACAACGACCCAGGGCATGGCCTGTCTTCCAGTGCCCCGTGTTACGACATCGCGGGCAATCTGCTCTACCAGCACAGTATGGATGCCGGTGATCGCTGGATGATCACCGACGCCGCGGGCAAACCCCTGCTGGCCTGGGATCTCAACGATGCCGGCCCCGGCACGCCTGTACAGAGACGTCTTTACCGTACCGAATACGATGCACTGCACCGCCCCACCGCCCAGTGGCTGCAGGTAGGGGCACAGCCGCCGCTGCAAATCGAGGTCTTTGAGTACTGCGACACCTGGGCTCCGCAGGGTGCCGCGAATCTGCCCGACGCGCAGGACCGCAACCTCATCGGCCAGGCGGTTCGTCACTACGATGCCAGCGGCCTGGCCGCCGTGGAGCGGATGGACCTCAGCGGCCAGCCGGCCCACGTCACGCGCACGTTCATCCTGCCCCAGGCGGACCGCAACGCTCCCGCCGTGGATTGGAGCCAGAACCGCGGCAACCTGCTCGGCAGCGAAACCTGGCACCAGCTCACCGAATACGATGCCCTCGGCCGCATGACCCGGCTCTACAACTGGCATCTGGGTGCGGGTAGCCCCGTGGCGGTGTATCTGCCTTCGTATGGCCGGCGCGGCATGCTCGACAGCGAGCGATTGATCGTGGGCGCGATCAAGCGCGACTCCGGCGCAGGCCATGAGGCGGGGACGGCGCACCAGGCCATCAACAGCATCCGTTACGACGCCAAGGGGCAGCGTGAGTCTCTTGAACTGGGTAACGGCGTGGTCACCACCTACCGCTATGACCAACAGACCTACCGCCTGGTGAACTTGCATGCCCGGCGGCCCGTGGCTGAAGCCTGCAGTGCGGGCAAGACATCGCTTTTCAGGGACAACCACATCCTGCTAGACCTGAACTATTGCTACGACCCCACAGGCAATATCACCGAAATCCACGACGAAGCACTCACGACCTACTACAGCCATAACGAAGCAGTGGAGCCCGTCAAGCGCTATGAATACGACGCGCTCTACCGCCTCACCAGCGCCACCGGCCGGGAGCATGCCAACGCGGCAGCGCAAGAGCTCGCGCCTCTGGTGGAAGACCTGCCCTGTCTCGCGGACAACAATTTCCGCGGCTATCAGCAGACCTACACGTACGACAGCGTCGGCAACATCCTGCGCATGCGTCACCACACACGCAACGGCGGCGGCTGGACGCGCCACTACCAATACGCCTTTGACGACCTGGCCCACCAGACCGCCAGCAACCGCCTGTGGCGCACCTGGCAGGGTGACGCCAGCTGGGACGGCAGCAACGCCAACAACAAGGTCACCTACGGCTACGACGCGCACGGCAGCATGCTCAACCACGGCGCCGTGCCGCAAGACTTCCATCTGCGCTGGGATCACCGCGACATGATCGCCTCCATCAATCTCGGCAACGGCCAGGCCTGGTATCAGTACGACGCGAGCAAGCAGCGCACACGCAAGTGGATAGACAGGGCAGATCAGCCGGGAGGCGGGAATACGCAAAACATCACGGAAGAGCGGCTCTATCTGAGTGGATTGGAACGCTACACCCAGACCGTGAATGGGCAGTGGAAACAGACCATTGAAACACTGCACCTCTTCGATGACGAGCAACGGATGCTGATGGTCGATCAGGTGAATGACGCGCAGCAGGGCGCAAGCACCTTGCTGCGTTACACGCTTAGCAACCACCTCGGATCGTCAACGCTGGAGCTGGATGAAGCGGCAAGAATCATTTCCTGCGAGGACTATCACCCCTATGGCACCAGTGCATGTCGTGCGGGGCGCAGCGATGCGGAGGTTAAGCGCAAACGCTATCGGTATACGGGGATGGAGAGGGATGAGGAGAGTTCGTTGTGTGCGCACGGTACCCGGCAATTCGAGTCAACGATAGGTCGATGGTTGTCCGCAGACTCTGCCGGCATAAGCGATGGGGTCAATCTTTATCTCTATTGCGCGGCGGATCCAATTCGACGCTCTGACCCAAGTGGCAGGGCGAGCTTCGCTTCTGGAGGCAAGTTGTCGGCTAGCCTAATCAATTCGGGTGAGCCTGAACATCCGACCTTCCTCGATCCCGATCGGTACATCGGCAGCTTAAGTCCCGGTGTAATGGAGAAGTCGGAGGACGATCCCGACGTCTCGTATCGGCAGGAGTTGAAGGGGGCATTGGTTGCCGACAGACAAGATTTTGGCGGCTCGGAAATTCGAGGGCGAACCGATGCCAAATCAATGATCACTGACTGGAGTCGCGCAAAAGAATCGTCTGGAGATGCCTCTTACTACTGGCGCATGTTCGAGCAATCACAGCTTCGGCATCAGGCGATTCACGAAGGCCAAGTGGCAGGGCTCAAATTCGCAGGCGTCTACTACACAGTGGGGCTTGCTGGAGTGCTCGGTGGATATGCGTTCGGGGCCGCCGCGACTGGGGTCGCCGGATACTTCGGATTGGGCACCGTTAGCACCCTCATGGCGGGCGGTGCTGGAGGGGGCTTTGGCTATTCGTTGTTTTCGCAGAGTGCGGGCGTGGCGTTGGGCGTGCAGCGTAACTTCAGCTTCACTCGTCTTGGCATGGATACGGTAGTCGGCGGAGGCTTTGGGCTGCTTTCCGCAGGCATGCATTGGTACACGTTTCCAGTGAACTCAACTTGGGTCAGAGGTATGACGGGCCAGATCGGTGCCGGACGCTATGGGTGGCAATTCGTCATAAAGGACGCCGGCGGCAAGATTGGTCCGCCTGTCGGAGACAAGCAGTTTGACGCTCCTGTCAGAAGTGGGCTGCATCGCGCTCACCTGCATGGCCACTTCCTGGGAGGCGGTGGAAAAACTGTCTATAGCACGCCGCGTTTGAACACGAGTTGGATGAAGTCATTCGAGAACGCAGGGGCTCGATTCGGCGGTGACCTCTATGCGGAAGCATTGCGCGGAGGTGGGTATACCTCTCTCAGTTGGCGTGCATTTACGCCTCGCGGAAACATTAGCCTTGGAATCCAGAATCTTATGGAGCCAGTGGCAAATGTTCCGACGTTCCGTGGTGTATTTGGACGCAACTACCGCATTCAACCTGGCGACAGCGTGTATTTCGGATTCGACGACTAGCCCGAAAAGGTGGATTCATGACGCAATCCATCTTTTCGGGGACTCGGGCTGATGGCTGAGGCGAGAGGCGTTATAGGCAGATTTTGCAATTTGCAGGTATTTCTAGTCTGAATTGATTTAACCGGGCAAGGGAGAAAACCATGGCTGGACCAAATAAGGCGCAAGGCAAAAATATCGTAAAGACCAGGCGAGTCAGTAAGGCCGCTTCCGCAAAGCCAGCAGTACCTGTGCCTGCGGCGGCATCGACTGCGCGTGCAGCACGAAAAAAGTCCTCTATAGGTACGTCTGCTACGCCGCAAGTACGCGGCCGGATTTCATATTCGGATGGACGTTTGGCGCGTGATGTGCTCGTGACCGTCGTGGAACGGGATCTGCGTACAGCACGGGAAATCGGCCAAATCCGTACGGGGCCCGACGGCGAATACCGTCTCGCCTACGATTCCGGGCTCGTTGCACAGGCGGAGGCGGGTGGTGCCGATCTCGTGGTCAGCGTGACCGGCGCGGATGGCCAGGTGATGCAAAGCCCGATCCATTTCAACGCAGGGCCTGACGCTGTCATCGATCTCGTCTTGCCGGCGGGCGAACTTTCGGAGTGGGAGCGTTTGGGGATGTCGGTGCTACCTTTGCTTGAAGGGCAGGGTGTGGCGCCAGGTGCGCTCACCGAGTCTGACCTCGATTTCATTACGGCCGATGCATCGCTTGACCGTGAGCGCCTGCGTGTCTGGTCATGGGCTACGAAGGCGGCCAACGAGCGCCCCTTGCTTGCGGGCCTTACATCCGGAAAAGAGTCACACGCAAAGCCACGCCAGCGTTCGCGCAAGCAGGATACGGTGCCGGCTGCATCGGGCGTGGATTGGCAGATCTACTTTGCGTGGGGACGTGGTCTGGGCGAAACCGATACAGCTGCTCTGCTGCGCCGTGAAACATCGCAGCTCGTCGAGACGCTGCGCACCGCGGTGAAGGCGAACGTCGTGCCAGGCACGTTGCTGGCACAGCTCGAAAGACTGGCCAAAATCCTCGATGGCATCCGCAGGGATATGAAACTCGAACCGGCTGCGGCCGGCGCCCAGGCGCGTCTTGCCGACGTACTGGACGTGGTCGAGGCTGGGTGGCTGGGCGTCGATCTGCGCCACCGGGTCGCCGACTTGCTGACGACAGCCGATCCTGCCGCGCCGGATTTCGAGGCTCTCGCCGTGAAAGCCGGCTTGAAGGGTAGCCAGGCGCTGACGCTCACCCGTACGCTGCGGCTCGCGAAGCTTGCTGATGACCATCTGCCGATGATCACTGCCTTGCACCCCCTGGTTTCCAAGGACAAGGATGCCTCGCTGGGCAGTCTGGCGCGTATGGACACCGCCCATTGGCTCGATCTCACGTATCAGCATGGCGCGCCGCTGCGCGATGCGAATGAACCCGAGCGCTTCGCGCTGCGCATGCGTGATGCGGTGGAAAAGGCCGCCCCGGAAGCCACGCTGCGCGCACGCGCGGAGGCGGGGGATCTGCGCGTGACGCTTCCTGGATACGCCTCCATTGGGCAGTTTCTCGCCAACAACCCGTCTTTCAGCTTCGCGCGCGATGATGTGGAAGAGACGATGTCGAAAGCAGACCTGTCGGGCATCAAGGAGTCGCGCGAAGCCGTGGGCGCGGCGCTTGCGCAAATGCAGATGCTGAAACGCATCGGCGCCCGCTGGGATGAGACGCCTGCGTTTGTTCAGGCAGGAATCGATTCATTCGAGTCGCTCGCGCAGCACGGCACGCAGGGGCTCGTCCAAATTCTCGGTGACAAGCTCGATGCGGATCGTCTCACCGAGGTCGCGCAGAACATCCGAATTCTCAAGTCTGTCGGTGCGGGGCTCATGAACCAGATGCTGCCCATGATGAGCAAGGCCGGGACGGAGGTGATGGAGCAACGCGTCAAGGGTGGGGCCGGCCAGGAGTTCATCGACCAATCGCCGTCATTGCGCCGTTTGTTTGGCGCTCTCGACCAGTGCGCCTGTGATCCGTGCCAGTCCGTGCTGAGCCCGTCGGCTTATCTGGTCGATCTGCTCAGGTTCGTGACGCGCGAACCGCGCGTGGCTTTGCCGCTGCTCGAGCGCCGGCCCGATCTGTTCGATCTGGAGCTGTCCTGCGACAACGCGCAGATCGAACTGCCGCACATCGATCTTGTCAATGAACTTCTCGAGAACGCCATCGTGTTTCCGATGAATGTGGCGATTCGCGGCGATGTTCTGGCCGCCCTCAGGCACCGGCCCATACCCGCAGAGCTGATGGCCGCGTTGCAGAGCACCACCTGGGAGCCGCTGACGGAGTCGAACCTTGGCGTGGAGATAATCGAGGAGCGGATGATCGGCATCACACGGGTTGTGATCTTCGATCGTTATCGGCGCTGGACGCTCGAGGTGGGCGACCCGAAACTGACTTTCCACGGTGCATCGGAGCGGCTCCCGGTCGACAGGCTGGACATCATGGCCGCGTCGCTGGATGCCGGCAAGCTGCTCACCAGCGCGCAGCTGGCGGACTACTTCGCGCGTCATGCACGCGGTCTGGGAACGCTGCCGGTGAGCGCTCCCGAAGTCGAGGTCAAGCCAATCGAACCCGGCCGACGCTGGCAATTGAAGGTGACAGCCGCAGGACGGGTGTGGCTCGATAAGGGTGGCAAACGTCTGATGCTGTCCGCGGCGGACGGTACCTCCCAGCAGCCGCTGAAGGCATCGAGTGCCGGGGTGGCCGAGACGCTCAAGGCGCTTGAACGCGGGCGCATGGGCGGTATGTTGCTCAGTCTGGTTTCGGATCCATCGAACTACCAGATGCGCAAGGTCGATGACGGTACCTGGGAGTATGTCAAGGTCGCGCAGCTATGGCTGAGACGTGACCTTGGCGGGGTCGTCATCACGGGGCTCACCTATCAATCCACGTCGCGCGACCGAGATCTGTTCGCGCGGCCGCAACACCGCAACCCGCGCACCTACGCTGAATTCCTCGCGAAGCCGGGCGCCGTTTTCCCCTGGTCGCTGCCGTTCGATGTCGATCTTGCAGAGACGCGCGCGCTGCTCGCGGGTGCGGGCACAGGGCGTGCCGAATGGATGCGCGCGGCGTTTCCGCCGGGTGGCGGCGTGCAAGGCGCCGAATGGGCGATCGAGCGGCTGTCTCTGTCGCGTCCGGAGCTCACGCTGCTCACCACCGCGGCGCCCGCCGCCGACGTGTGGAAGCTCTGGGGCCTTACTGTCTCGAATGGCAGCGCTACGCTGTTCGACAGCTATTTGGAGGCGAACCGCAGCGGTCAGCCGATCGAGTTGCTGAGCCCGGTGTCCATCGTGTTGCAGCAAGGCCGGCTGTCATTCGTTGACCTCACGACCGCGCTCACTTGTCCGTTCGTGAATCCGGGTAATTACGTGCGCATCGTCCCGATAGAAGGCTTGGGGATCGAGGCGGAATGCGATCCCGCCAAGCTCAAGCTCAAGGACAGCACGGCGGAATTTTTCGATCGACTGCATCGCTTCCTGCGCTGGCAACGCCGCCTGAAGTGGACCCTGCGCGAGACGGACCTCGCCTTGCGCATGGTGACGGCCCGGCACGGCGCCAATGCCAATGGAATGGTGACGGCGCTTGCGCAAATCGAAGAATTGCGCGTGAAGCTCGGGGTCTCGGTGGAGATTCTGCTGACGGCGTTCTACGGGTTCGACCGTGTTTCTTACCCGCAGCGATCGGGCGACCTGTTTCGCAGTATCGAACCGCTCTACGAGCGTACGTTCCAGAACCCGGACATGCTGCTCGCGGATGCGTCGGGCACGCGCACGCCGGACGTCGCCCTTGCATTTGGAAACCTTTCTTCCACAGCCTCGACACTGACGTTTTCGGAGCGCGAATCCATGCTTGCCGCTGCGCTCGGCATGCGCGCGCACGAGATGCTGCCGCTGCTGAACGCGGACTGGCCGCTGCTCCACCCGTCGGCCACGGTCTCCGGCGCCTCCCGACTTACCGTTGAGCACCTCCAATGCCTTCTGCGCAGCGCATCGCTGGTACGCGCATTACGGGTTTCGCCGGCACGGTATGTGTCGCTCGTCGAACTTCTGGGAAGTTCTCCATTCGTGTCCCCGGGCGCCATGCTGGAGTTTTGCGCGCGCGCGGATTACCTAGCGCTTGCCAAGGCAAGTTACGAGAAGTTGCGTTATGTGCTCACGCATCGGGGACCGCGCAGCTATGCATGGGTGCTTTCCGACGAGCAGGCGCAGCGCGGGCTCGCCAACCTGCAGCTTGCGTTACGGAGCGCGGCGGAGCAGTTCGTGCTTGTGCCGGAGTCGCTCGACATTCCTCCGGAATCACTCGCCACACTGCTCGACAGCGGCAGCACGCGCGTGCAGCGTCTTGCGTTGCTGCAGGATCTGACCCAGCTTGCGCCGGATGCGCTGGTGCGTGTGATCGGATCACTGTGGCCGAATTTCTCCGATGCTTTCGCGTCGGAGAGTCGTGTGCGCTCGCTCATGGCAAGCGCCATCGTCTGGCAGCGCCGGGCGGCTGTCGTCGTGACCGCCGTTTCGCATGAGATGGGCATCCCGGCGCCGCTCGTGGAAGCGCTGTTGTGGCAGCACCTCTCGGCGTCCCGCAATCGCGCAGCCATGGAATGGTTCGCCGATCCTGGATCGACCGGTGCAGTTCAACGTTTCGAAGACGAATCTCGTGTGTTCGAGGTGGCCACTGTTGCGGCGCAGCCCGAATATGCGGCTTGGCTCAAGCTTTGGAAATTCGGCTTGCTCAATGCGGAGTGGAAACTGAGTCCCAAGGAACTCGCACGCTTTCCGACCGCGGCAGCGAATCCGGGTGCGATGCGCGGCCTGGTGCTCGATGCACTGCCGGCAAGCGAGGCCCCAGGCGATTTCAGCGCATGGCAGCGTGCGTCGGTGTGGTTGGAGCTGAGCCGCGGCGCGGCCGGTCTGTCCACGGTCGTCGACGACTATGCGCGTGCGCTGACGGGCGCTGATCCCTTGGCCGCGGGCGCGGCTGTCTGGGCCGCCGCGCTTGAGCTGCCGATCGCGAGCGTACGCGGCTTCGTCAGTTCCGATCTGCTCGCGTTCGGCACGTCGCCGACGAGCGTACTCGACGATTGCCGCGATCCGCTGCGCGTGAACGCCTGGTATGAGCTCATGCTCCTGGCGCGACGTCACGGCATCGGATCGACTGAGCTCAGGCAGCTGGTTGCTGCCGCGCCGGGTCGTCCCGCGATCGATGCTGCCGTGCGCGCGCTGCAGGGACGTATCGGCGAGCCGCAGTGGCGCCAGGTGATGGTCAAGGCCGGCAATGCACTGCGAATGGAGCAGCGCGACCGTCTCGTCGACTATTTGCTCTGGCGGGACCGTCTGCGCGACGCGGATGCGCTCTATGAGCGCTACCTCATCGACACGCAGATGGCGCCGTGCATGAACACGACGCGCCTGCTGCAGGCGGTGGCTGCCGTTCAGCTGTATGTGCAGCGCTGCCTCATGAATCTTGAGTACGCCGTCTCGCCCGCACTGGTCGATCCGGATCGTCAGTGGGAGTGGCGCAAGAACTACCGTGTGTGGGAGGCGAACCGGAAGATTTTCCTGTTCCCCCAGAACTGGCTGCACCCCGAGCTGCGGGACGACAAGAGCGAGATCTTCCGTTCTTATGAGAGCGATCTCATGCAGTCGGAAGCCTCGGAGCCAAACACGGCGCGTGCGGTCCAGGGCTACCTCGAGGCGCTGACGGAGGTGGCGCAGATCAGCATCATGGGCATGTACGAGGAATCGCCGCCGGCGGCCTCCGCGGCCGTCGGGCCGGTCCGCAAGTACAAGACCCTGCATGTCGTCGGCCGTTCGCCTGATCCGCCGTACACCTATTTCTATCGCACCAACGAGCGGCACGGCGATCCCGGCAGCTATTGGACGCCCTGGCAGCGCATCTCGCTCGATCTGCCTTCCGGCCACGTGGCGCCGTTTGTCATGGGCGGGGAGCTGTACATCGTCTGGCCCGTTGTCGAGATCGAAAAAGAAGCGGAGACCAAAAAGGAGTACTACAACATCAAGCTCGCGTGGGCGCGGCGCACAACGGCCGGCTGGACGCAGCGCAAAGTGGCCAATGAATCGGCGACGCGCATCGAGAAGCACTTCTCGCGCGACGAGCGCGGCTCGCTCGCCGTACGCCTCAATGAGAGTCAGAGCGACGCGCGCCACGCGGTCGTCGAGCTTTATGTGGCGCGCAAGACGCCGAGTGCGCATACGGAAGCGAGCATCAGCGCCAACCACATGGCGGGTGGCTACGAGTATGGCCCGCAGACCCTCACGTGGTGGTCCAACTGGAGGATATCTGCGCGCGCATTCGTGAAGTACAGGGATACCGGGCGGATCGTCCCGCTGAGCGGCGCCACCTTCCGCATCGTCGGCCTTTCCCTTCACTCTCCTTCCTACGGTTACGACGGTTCTACGCACTATCCGGTTCCCTACGCTGGGGATGACATGGGCATGACCCCGGACGCGGGTCTCCCGGGGTTGCCGGCTGACGGTAGCCAGAATTCGTTTGTGGTCCACAACGACACATTTGCCGCGTATTTCCAGGGCACCGCCACGGTCGACGGGCGCATTCAGGTGGTGAACGCGAGCGACCGCTTCGAGTTCACACCGACCGTTCTCGGCCAGCGCGGTCCACAAAATCTTTA
>JAJZRT010000057.1 GCA_021802595.1 Pseudomonadota bacterium | reverse complement strand
CCCCATGCCCCCGGCACGCGAGGGCCTGCAGGTCTCGGCCGACCGGCTGGTGGTCACCGCGCCATCCGTCAGCCCGCGCACCGCCAGCCAGGACGTGCTGGAACTGATGGTGCAGCACCCCGAACTGCATGCCGTGGCCGTCGTCGACAAGGAAGTCCCGGTCGGCATCATCCACCGCCCCGCCCTGCTCGACCGCTTCATCAGCCTGTATGGCCGCGAACTCCATGGCCGCAAGCCCTGCCGCGACCTGATGGACACCGACCCGCTCATTGTCTACAAGGCCACGCGCATGACCGAGCTGTCGGAACTGGTCGTCAGGAAAGGCAAGAGCGCCTTCACCCAGGGCTTCATCATCACCGACGAAGGGCGCTACCTGGGGCTGGGGTCCGGATTCGACCTGATGCGCGAAGTCACCGAAATGCAGATCGTCGCCGCGCGCTACGCCAATCCGCTCTCCGGCCTGCCCGGCAACGTGCCGATCCAGGAGCACATGGAACGCCTGCTCGCCAACGAGCAGACCTTCGTCACTGCCTATTTCGACCTCGACCAGTTCAAGCCCTACAACGACGTCTACGGTTTCCGCCGTGGCGATGACATCATCCAGTTGCTGGCGCGCATCCTGCGCGAAAGCAGCAATCCGGAACTCGACTTCGTCGGTCACATCGGCGGCGACGATTTTGTCGTGCTGTTCCAGAGCCTCGACTGGGAGATACGCTGCCAGGGCATGCTGGCCCGGTTCGATCGCGAATGCCTGCCCCTGTTCAATCCCGAGCACGTGGAAGCCGGCGGCTACCGCAGCGAAGACCGGCGCGGCGCCATGGCCTTCCACGCGCTGGTGACCCTGTCCATCGGCGCAGTGCTGGTCGACCCCAGCCATTTCCACCAGTATCAGGAAGTGGCGCGCGCCGCCTCCGAGGCCAAGCGGATGGCCAAGCGCATCGATGGCAGCAGCCTCTTCATCGACCAGCGCCGCATGCCCTTCGGCCGGCGGCTGGTGACTGGAGCACAGCATGACGAGGCCATGGCGGCCACAGCGGGATCGCACCCTATTCCCACACCTGCGACCAGCAGTCGCGCGGATGCCAAGCTCGTCTGCCCGACGCTGCCCTGATCTCATTTAGCATGGTTTTATGGACAGGAGCCCAGCTCGCGCTGGGTACCAAGGTGTCTGAGCGACCTCGCTTCTTCTACGCAGCATCGAGGCAGGGATCATAAAAAATGGCCATGCCCTCGACGGGCATGGCCATCCATCGCGCCTGTCAGTGCTTAACGGCGATGTCCGTGGTTTTCACCTTCATCGTCGAACTCCTTGTCCTGCCCGCCCGCCGGCAGGATTTCAAAGGTCTGGTTGTCGCCATGCTGCTGCGTGTAGAACACGCGCCAGCCGTCCTTGAACGGACGCGGGGATTTCGCGCCCAGCAGGCCGTCCACGGTGGGATCGCCATCGGAGACATGGATGCCGGTGATTTCGTTGTCGCCGTCATTCTGGAACCCGCTCGCGAACGAGCCCAGCCATGAGTCGATGGTCGCCGAGGCATCGCGGCCCAGCGCCAGGATGCGCACGGGCTGCTTGCCGCCGGAATAATCGGCATTCACGTTGAACATGTAGGCGGAATCGAAGGCGTTGCGCTGGGTATGCAGGGTGTCGCCGGCGTCCTCGACGAAAACGAGCTTGTCCTTGCTCCAGAATGCAACATTGTCGAACCCGGAGTGCACGGCATCGCCCTTGTAGAACATGGACAGCTTGCCCTCATTGGCAGACGGCGATTTCTGCACCAGCTTCAGGACCGCGCCGAAGCCGCCATGGTCCGGGGCTTCGGTCAACAGGTTGGTGTCGCCGGTTTCATCAAAGTAGAACTCCCTGAAGTCGCTGCCCGGACGGAACTGGGCGTTTTCCGAGCGCTTGAAGGGGGTTGCATGCCGGGCCTTGGCCAGGGCATTGGCATCGAACGGGGCGTTGCCGTCCACGTCGGTGTCATGGATGGTGACCCACTTGGTGTTGAAGGTCTTGCCATAGGTATGCAGATCCTTCATGTCCTGCGACAGGATGTCCGCGTCCGCCTGGCCGGCATGGAACTCGATGGGCTGGCCCGTGACCAGCGACATCACCTGCAGGGCCTGGAGCTTGCCACCCTTGGCCAGATCGGCCCTGTCGTTGGGGACAAAGCGATAGACGAAGCTGTTGGGCTGCCTGGCATGCTTGGCGACGGTGCCGGTTTTTCCGCCCGCGTCTTCCACCATCCAGACATTGCCCTCATTGTCGTTCTGGATGCCTTCGTAGCCGCCACGTCCCAGCGCACCCGAGATGTCTTCCGCCGTCGCCGTGGAAGCCGGATTGAACTCGGCAGCCATCTGCCAGACGCCGCCGGCGTTCCCCTTCTCGGCCGTCAGCAGGAGGCGGTTGGCGAAGGGGTTCCAGGTGATGCCGTCGAACGTCGGCAGCGGCTTGCCGTTGACGTCGGTATCGGCCAGCAGCGTGACCCGGTGGGCAACGTCCGCGTCCAGGTTGACGCGGGTCACGTAGCCCTGGGAGCCCATCTCGTGGCCCTGGAACAGGAAACGCTCGCCATAGTTGTAGCCGGCGTCTGCACCTTGCTGGCCGGGCAGGACCAGGTAGACATTCTTGTCCGGCTCGGTCTTGCTGGCTTCTTTCAGGCTGACGGGATCGGTCGGGAGCATGGTGCCATTGGCGTCATAGCCATAAAAGGCGATGGCGGCAGTGGGGTTCTCCAGCGGCATCGAACCCCGGGCAACAACAGTCTCCATCAGTTCCGGAGAAAGGATGTTGGGGGCCGCCATCCCGGTCACTTTGGGATTGGCGTTCGGTACCGGCGTGAGGTCCATCGCATGGACATACCCGGTGGCAAAAATGGCCGCGATGCTCAGTGCCAGCGTCGCGTTGCGTTTGATCTTCATGTTGGGCCCCTTTACAGGATGTTGGTTTGACAGTCGTCGTGTTGTTTCAGGCGAATACCCGACAGGCCAGGGCAGTTCGCAGTGTGACCTTAGTCCTGCTGTGTGAACGTGTTCTTAACTTAACTTGAAGATTGTGCGATGACGTCCGGACAGGGCGTCCATGCCCGATCTCCATGACGTCCGTTCAAAAAAATGCGGGCCGTCACCGGCCCGCCAGGTACTACAGGAGAACCCCGCAGAACACCACGGATGGAGGCAAACGTGGTGTCTCTCGGTACCACATCCGTGTTAGTTCGGACGGCGCTTGACCCGCTCCACCATCATGCCGACCAGGCCAAGCCCGGCAAGCAGCATCAGCCAGGTCTGGGGCTCCGGCACCGGTGCGGCGGCCAGTGCCCCGGCGTAGATGCCACCGCTGCTGCCCGCCGTGGTGCCGGTCACCACGAACTGGTAGAACGCAGAGCCCAGTATGGACGGCGCCAGCGTGGCCTGCAGATTCAACGCGCCCGATGAATCGAAGGTGTTGTCAGAGGCATAGACAAAGCCGTTTGTATCCTTGAGCGTGATCGCTAAATTGCTGATGTCGTAAACAGGCGTGCTGGGCGTGCTGCCTGAAAACTGCAGCTTCACGTTCACGCTCGTGGCAATGGCATTCGACAGCAGGGAGCCGATATCGAAGCCATATACATCGGCGATCGGTGTGCCGAAACCGGAGACGGTATTGTTGATCGTGAGGTTTTGCCCGACCAGATCGCCCAGATAGCCCGGTCCCACCGCGGCCGCAGCGGCCGACCCCATCGATCCCGCCAGCGCGAGCGCCAGCACGAATTGCGTGCGTTTCATGAAGTTTCTCCCAATTTTCAAAGATGACAATTAAAGATAACGAACCATCCGGGGTGCACGGCACTGACGGCAAACCGGGTCGCGTCCAGATGCGGGTTCCGTGGCTCATCGAGCCGGGGTTGTTCGGTCCTGTCCCGCGACGGGTCTGGCCTAGCAGCACGGAGGGCAGTGTCCTCCCTGGATGTTGCAGCCACAGACATGCGCAGGGTGCACGGCATGACACGTTCGGCCTAAGGATGCGCTGAACAAGTTGATTCCGTTCGTGGTGAGCCTGTCGAACCATGAGCGGAATCAACTTGTTCAGCGCTTCCCTAGCGTACGCCGGGTCAGGAACCCTCGATTCAGCTGAAGACCCGCTGGTGCAGCCGGGCATCTACCCCCTGGACCGGCTTCCGCCTGTCGTCACATCCGGTCACGAACCGTCATCAAATGTCATGAAATCCGAGCAATCGAATCATGCCTGCTACCCATAATCGCCCCAGCGATGCAACACACCTGCATCGCCCGAAAAGAACGAACACACGCCAATCACCCGGGAGAGACCGCATGAAACCCCTGTTTTCAGCACTACTTGCAAGTATCGGCGCCATGTTTTCAATGCAGGCAAGCGCCGTCACCCTAACCTTTATCGAGAACAACGATCTGCACGCGCATCTCACCCCCGCCCTGGACAAGGTCGTGAAGAATGGCCAGGTGGTCTATGAGTCGCGGGGGGGCCTGGCACGGGTCGCCACCCTGGTGAAGCAGATTCGGGCGCAGAACCCGAATTCGGTGCTGATGAACGTGGGTGACACCTACCACGGCGGTGTCGAAGCCCTCTACACCTCTGGCAACGCGGTGGTCGATCCCGTCAATGCTCTGGGCATCGACGTCGGCGTGCCGGGCAACTGGGACTTCGCCTACGGGCCCAACGTGTTGCGCCTGCGGTACTTCAATCTGACCACGGCGCAACGGGCGGCGTTGCAGAGGACGGTTCCCATCACCATCAAGCAGCCGAACTTCCAGAATCTGGCGGCGAACATGCAATCCACGCTGACCGGCACGCCGACCCAGCCGCTGCCGGCATCGGTCATCAAGACCGTCGGTGGCGTGCAGGTCGGCTTCATCGGACTGACCTCCGACATCGTGGCCCAGATGGACGCGACGCTGGCCGCTGGGCTGTCGTTCACCCAGGGCGAGACGGCCTACCGCGACCTGGTCAACAGCCAGGCCCAGGCCCTGCGCAACCAGGGCGCCCAGCTGGTGATGGTGATGAGCGAACTGGGCCTGCAGAAGGATTACCGCCTGGCGGACATCCTCAATGCGGGCGCGGTGGACGTATTCTTCTCGGCGCATACCCACGACACCATTTTCACACCGCTCCAGTCCAAGAGCGGCGCGCTGATTGTGGAGGGCGGGCACAGCGGCTGGCTGGGGCGCATGGACGTGGATTTCTCAATCGGGCAAAAGCCGGTCTTCAACTGGACATTGCTGCCGGTGGATTCGAGCATCCCGGATGATCCCGCGATGAAAACCCTGGTCGATGCGGCGCGCGCGCCTTTTCTGGCGGCCAATCCGAACATGACCGTGCCCATGACCGGGATCACGCTCAAGCTCTCGCAGCCCATCAATACCGTGCTGAGCCATGTCTATGTCCCGCTGGATCGCGAGGAAGCCCTGGAGTCGACCTTCAACGATGCCTGGTCCGACACCCTGCGCCAACAGACCGGAACCGCCATCGCGATCACCCCGGGCTTCCGCATGGATGCGCCCATCCCGGCCGCAGGCACGCTCTACGAAGACAATCACATCGCCGACGGTGCGCTGACGATCGAGGACGTCTATCGCTATATTCCGGTTCCCTACACGCTAGGAACAGGCACCGTCGAAGGTGCAACCATCAAGTCCATCATCGAGAACGATCTGACGGCGGTGTATTCCCTCGACAGTTTCTCCCAGGGAGGTGGCTGGGCCAATGGCTGGTCGGGACTGAACGTCACCGTCGACCTCTCCAAACCTGACGGGCAGCGAGTGCTGTCCATTGCCGATGCCAACGGGGCTCCGATCGCGGATACTGCTGTGCTGGCGGCAAGCGGCTGCCTGCGCCCCAATGACGTGGCGGATGGCACGGGCACGGTGCTGTGCAGTTTCAGCGGCTTCAGCCATGTCGCAGCCTTGATCAATCCGTCGACCGGCAATCCCTGGTATCCACAGGAAATGCTCAGTGCGGCGTTGACGCAGGGCTTTTTCATGGACAGCCCCCGGCAAGGCATCACCGACCTGGCGGCCACCCCGGCCTGGCCCAACCAGCCGTTCGTGCAGCCGCTTGCCGTACGCGTCACGTCAGGCGCCCAGCTGACGAAGTCCGGTCTGGTCTACAACGCCGGCAGCAAGATCTTCACCGGCCAGATCACCCTCACCAACACCGGCGCCGTCCCCCTGCTCGCGCCCCTCAAGGTCGTGATCCAGGGCCTGCCGGCTGGTGTCACGGTGGTGAACGCCGCAGGCAGCTATTACGGCCAGCCCTACTTGAAACTGACCGGTAGCCTCGCCCCGGGAAACAACCAGAGCGTGCAGGTGCAATTCAAATCCACCTCGAACCGTGCCATTACCTACACCCCGGCAGCCTATACCGGCGGCGTTTGAGTTCGCGGGTCGCCCGCTGCCTGAGCACCGGGAGATCCGATTTTCATATCTGGAAAAAAGGATACAGCATGATCAAGAAGATACTCGCCGCCAGCCTGCTCGCCTTGCTGACCAGTACCCACTCAGCATGGGCCGATACCTGGTTTGTGACCGTGGATACCAGTTCACTCAGCGGTCAGAGCGGATGGCTGGATTTCCAGTTCAATCCCGCGGATGGCAGTGCACCGGCCGCAACTGCGAGCCTCGCGGCCTTCAGCTCGGACGGGGTTCTGGCCACGGCGACCCCCACCGGGGAAATCACGGGCACTCTGGCCGGCACGCTGGTGCTGGGTAACAGCCAATTCTTCAACGATTGGCTGCAGGGATACACGTTTGGCTCCACACTGAGCTTCAGCGTCAATATCAATACTCCTGTACCGAATGCCTCGGGTTCGGGCACGGCGTTCAGCCTGTCGCTTTATGACAGCGCTTATAACAGCCTGCTTGCGGATCCGGACTGGGGCGCTTCGCTGGTCATCAATGCCAATGACAACGGTGCGATGAATGTACTGGCACAGACTGCGCCAGTCAGCCTGTCAACCAGCCCGGTGCCCGAACCGCAGAGTGCGTGGCTATTGCTGCCCGGTCTGGGGCTGGTCGGCTGGAGGTCGCGCCAGCAGACCCACCGTCCTCATTCTCCCCCAAGCGTGCCCCAATAATTCAGCCGCCCCGGTCGCCCGCGCGGGTGCCGCTCAATTCCGACTCTTCAGCAGCCCACGGAAAGCGCATCCCTGCATCCGATCAGCCTTCCCTCCTGTCCTAAAGTGCCGATCGTCACCCATGCCTGCTGCGCAGCGTCAGATCAAAGGGATCAAAGAGGATTGATCACAACGCCAATCGGCAGGGGCCGCACGAATACCGATAACGACGCTTACACGTTTAGACCGTTGACCGCGTGAAAATCCGCGTGCTAAGTTCGCTGCCATAACAAGATCCGCGGCCTGGCACACTGGCCATTTGCGGGAAACAACTCGTGGTTGTTACGGCAGCATGAGGAGGGAGGACTGCATGAGTGACCGTTTTACCCGACCATCTACAACAGCCGACGCGACCGGGTTTAATACACAGGTAACATGCGGCTGTTTCAATGCAATTGAGTGACAGTTTTCCCGACCCCGCCAATTGTCCGGGAAGACCGGCATTCGTCCCCAGAAATTTGCCTGCCTTGCGGTGCGCAATCAGATAGAGGTAGATCGTGTTTCCATTCATCGCGACACCCAATCCCGACCGCCACGACGGCTTCACCCTCCTTGAACTCCTGGTGGTGCTGGTGATCCTGGGTCTGCTGGCGGGCTATGTGGCACCCAAGTATTTCGCCCAGATCGGCAAGTCGGAAGTGAAGACCGCCAAGGCGCAGATCGTCGCACTGGAAAAGGCGCTCGACCAGTACCGCATCGACACCGGCCACTACCCCAATGCCGAGCAGGGCCTGGCGGCGCTGAACGCCAAGCCGGCCGACGAGCCGCACTGGGACGGCCCCTACCTGAAAAAAGCGGTGCCCAACGACCCCTGGGGCAAGCCGTATCAATACAAGATCCCGGGCGAGCACGGCGAGGTGGACATCTTCTCCTTCGGTCGCGACGGCACGCCCGGCGGCAGCGGCGAAGACGCCGATATCACCAACTGGTAAGTCCACCCCATGCGATATCGGGTAAAGGCCTTGCACCCCGGAAGCGGCGTGATGGCCACGACGGTGGAGGCGCTCGACGAGGCCGAGGCGACCGCACGCCTGCAGCGCGAGGGTGCGCAGGTGCTTTCCATCGTCGCCGAACGCGGCCGCTGGCTGGCGGCACGCAGCGCACGCTTTCCGCTGCTGCTGTTCTCGCAGGAACTGATCGCGCTGCTCGACGCCGGCCTGACGCTGACCGAAGCGCTGGAAACGCTGGGCGAAAAGGAAGGCCGGACCGAGTCGCGCCAGATGATCGAACGCCTGCTCGCCACCATGCGCGAAGGGCGCCCGTTTTCTACGGCGCTGACCATGCAGGGCGAGGCATTTCCACCTTTGTATGCCGCCACCGTGCGCGCGGCGGAAAGCACCGGCGACCTCTCGCCGGCACTGGCCCGCTATGTCGGCTACCAGAACCAGATCGACGCGGTGAAGAAGAAGGTCGTGTCGGCGTCGATCTATCCGCTGCTGCTGATCGGCGTCGGCACGCTGGTGATCGGTTTCCTGCTCGGCTACGTGGTGCCGCGTTTTGCCACGGTGTATGCCGACGCCGGGCGTGACCTGCCGTGGATGTCGAAAATGCTGCTGGCCTGGGGCGAGGCGGTCGAGGCGCATGGCGCCATGATCCTGCTCGGCGCGGCGGGCCTGATCGGCGGCCTCGTCCTGGCGCTGGCGCAGCCGGCCACCCGTGCGGCGCTGACCCGGCTGGCCTGGCGCACCCCCGGTATAGGCGAACACCTGCGTACCTTCGAACTGGCGCGCTTTTATCGCAGCCTCGGCATGCTGCTGACCGGCGGCATTCCGGTCGTGTCGGCGCTCGACATGGTATCGGGCCTGCTCTCCGCCCACCTGCGCAGTGGCGCGACCGTGGCCATGGAGGCCATGCGGCGCGGTGAAAGCATATCGGCCGCCTTCGCCCGGGGCGAGCTGACCACGCCCGTGGCGGCCCGGCTCCTGCGCGTCGGCGAGAAAAGCGGCCGCATGGGCGAGATGATGGAGCGCATCGCCATCTTTCACGACGAGGAGATGGCGCGCTGGGTGGACTGGTTCACCCGCCTGTTCGAGCCGCTGCTGATGGTGTTCATCGGCCTGACCATCGGCGTGATCGTGGTGCTGCTCTACATGCCGATTTTCGACCTGGCGGGATCGATCCAGTGAACGCGCCACACCCCGCCCTCACCGCCGCCACGCTGGCCAGCCTGCGCCAGGCGGCGACCGCGGCCGGCCAGGCCGTGATGCTGCGGGTACAGGAGCAGTTCGGCCTCGATGCCGATGCCACGCTGCACCTGCTGGCGACCCACTGTCGCCAGCCTGCTTTCGACATGGCTGCATTGAACGGGCTGAATGTCGACTTCGACAGGCTGGGCTTCAGCGAAGCTGCACGGCGGCATTGCCTGGTGGCGCGCGACGCCGATGCGCAACTGTGGCTGCTGCTGACCGACCCCTGGGACAGCGCGAGCCGGGCCTATGCGGGACACGTGCTGGCCGAACCGTTCAAAACCGGCCTCGCGCATCCCGCCGATCTGGCAGCGTTGCTGGCGCGCCACGAGGAAGGACTGCGTGCGATGGAAGGCGTCGGCGGCAGCGGGGCGCAGGCGACCCACGACTCCGGCGCCGAGGCCCTGTCGTTCGCCAGCATTGCCGAAGACGCCAGCCCGGTGGTGCGACTGGTACGCTCGACGCTCTATGACGCGCTGAAGGCCGGCGCCTCCGACATCCATCTGGAAACCGACGCACGCGGACTGGCAGTGAAATACCGCATCGACGGCGTGCTCTCGCACATTGCCCATGCGCCGGGCACCGAGGTGGCCGAGCAGGCGATCTCGCGCATCAAGGTGATGTCCGAGCTCGACATCGCCGAGCGGCGCGTGCCGCAGGACGGCCGCTTCAAGGTGGCGATGCAGGGACGCGAAGTCGACGTGCGGGTGTCGATCATGCCGAGCGTGTTCGGCGAGGACGCGGTGTTGCGGATCCTCGACCGGCAGGCGCTGTCGGAAGAGCTCGCCGGCCTGACGCTGGAAGGCCTGGGCTACGCCGGCGCGACGCTGGCGCGTGTCCGCAAGCTGGCGGCCGAACCCTACGGCATGCTGCTGGTGACCGGGCCGACGGGATCGGGCAAGACCACCACGCTGTACGCGGCCATTTCCGAGATCAACCACGGCCGCGACAAGATCATCACCATCGAGGACCCGGTGGAATACCAGCTGCCAGGCGTGCTGCAGATCCCGGTCAACGAGAAGAAGGGCCTCACCTTCGCGCGCGGCCTGCGCTCGATCCTGCGTCACGACCCCGACAAGATCATGGTCGGCGAAATCCGCGACGCCGACACCGCGCAGATCGCGGTGCAGTCCGCGCTCACCGGCCACCTGGTGTTCACCACCGTGCACGCCAACAACGTGTTCGACGTCATCGGCCGCTTCATCCACATGGGCGTCGATCCCTACAGCTTCGTCTCGGCGCTCAACGGCATCGTCGCACAGCGCCTGCTGCGGGTGAACTGCCCGCATTGCGCAGCGCCGGTCGTGCCCGCCGACGACCTGCTGGAACTGTCCGGCCTGACGCTGGACAAGACCCGCGACTTCGCATTCCGCCAGGGCAGCGGCTGCGGCCATTGCCGCGGCAGCGGCTACAAGGGCCGCCGGGCGATCGCCGAGATCCTGCTGCTCACCGACGAACTGCGCGAACTGATCGTCGCACGCGCGCCGATCGGCCAGATCAAGGAAGCCGCCGTGCGCGGCGGTACCAGGAGCCTGCGCGATGCCGCGCTGGCGTTGGTGAAGGCTGGCGACACCACCCTGGAGGAGATCAATCGTGTCACGCTGGTCGGCTGATTCCCTGCGCATTGCGCTCGCCCCCGGCGAAGCGGCCCTGCTGCGCATGCGCGGTGCGCCCGCCAGCCGCGTGCTCGCCACCGAAGAACGCAGCGCGGCCAGCCTGCTGCCGTTGCTGGACGAAGCGCTCGCCGATCCGGCCTGGCACGGCCGCGGCGTCGAGGTGGTGCTGTCGCAACATTTCGTGCGCCACGTGCTGACGCCGCCACCCGGCAAGCTGCTCGTACGGGACGAGGAACGTGCGCTGGTCCGGGCCAGCCTGCGTGCGGTTTACGGCGATCTGGTCGACCAATGGGCGATCCAGGTCGTCAGCCAGCCCCCGCAGTTCGGTCTGGTCGGCGCGGCGGTGGAAGCCGCGTTCACGCAACAACTCGACGCGCTGCTGGCGCGCCACGGATTTCGCAGTGTGACGATACGTCCGCTCGCCAGCCTGGCCGCCCGGCGTCTTCCAGGGAAATTCTCGGGCTGGTGGGTCCTGGCCGAGCCGGGCTGGCTGAGCCTGTTCGGCGGCACGAACGGAGCCTGGCACCACCTTGCCGGCCAGCCGGTCGACGCCGGCTGGATCGACACGCTGCCCGAACTGATCGAGCGCGAAGCTGGATTGATCGAGCCCGCGCTTCCAGCCGAGGTCTGGATCCAGGCCGTGGGCACCGGCCCGGTCGCCCAGCCGGCTGCCGACACCGCACGCTGGGACGTGCTGCCCCACGACCCCGCCGCCCGCGGCGCACAGGCCCTCGCAGGGATATGACGATGGCACGGCTC